>JAGOQT010000113.1 GCA_018007255.1 Phycisphaerae bacterium
ATCCTGGACTATGTGAGGACCATGAACCGGCTCGACACGGGGGACGTGGAGCCCCTGGCCCACTGCCTGCCCGTGGGGAACTGCTTCCGGGAGGACGTGGTGCAGCCGTCGCTGAGTGCGGATCAAGCCCTGGCCAATGCCCCGGACCGGGACGGGGACTTCTTCAAAGTGCCCAAGATCCTGGAGGATCGCTCCGGGGCCTAAACGGAACCGATCCATGCCGAACGAGTTGATGGAGATGGGTTGCCCGGGCCTGCGCAGGGCCATCGGCTCCGGCCAGGTCACCGCTGTGGATGCGGCCCGGGCCACGTTCGAGGCCATCGACCGGCAGGACGCGGTCCTGGGCGCGTACCTGACCCTGTTCAGGGATCAGGCCCTGGCCCAGGCCCGGCAGATCGACGAGCGGATCGGTGCAGGCCTGCCGGTCGGCCCCCTGGCCGGCGTGCCCGTGGCCGTCAAGGACGTCCTGTGCACCGCCTTCGGGCCAACGACCTGCGGGTCCAAGACCCTGGCCCACTTCCACGCCCCGTACCATGCCACGGTCATCGAGAGGCTCCTGGCTGCAGACGCCGTGATCGTGGGCAAGACCAACATGGATGAGTTCGCCATGGGGTCGAGCACGGAGAACTCGGGCTTGGGGCGGACCGTGAATCCCTGGGACACCACCCGCGTGCCGGGCGGGAGCAGCGGGGGCTCTGCCGTGGCCGTTGCAGCCCGCATGGCCTTTGCGGCCCTGGGATCCGATACCGGCGGGTCGATCCGGCAGCCGGCAAGCTTCTGCGGGGTCACCGGGCTCAAGCCCACGTACGGCAGGGTCTCGCGGTACGGCCTGGTGGCCTACGGATCCAGCCTGGACCAGGTCGGGCCTCTGGCCCGATCCGTGGAGGACTGCGCCCTGCTGCTCGGCGTCATCGCCGGTCATGATCCGAGGGACAGCACCAGCGTAGATACGACGATCGCCCCGGTCCCGGACTACACGGCGGACCTGGAGAACCCGGTCCAGGGGCTTCGGATCGGCGTGGTCCCCCAGACCCTGTCCGGCGCGGACCGGTCCGTCAGGGACGCCGTGGCCGCTGCCGTGGAGGTGTACAGGATGTCGGGTGCGTCGGTGGTCGATGTGGCGATGCCCCATCTGGACTACGCGATTGCGGCCTACTACGTGATCGCCACGGCAGAGGCCTCCAGCAACCTGGCCCGGTACGACGGGGTCCACTACGGCCACCGGACCGCAAACCCGCGTGACTACGTGGAGGTCTACGTCCAGTCGCGGGCCGAGGGCCTCGGGAAGGAGGTCAAGCGGCGGATCATGCTGGGGACCTACGCCCTGTCGAGCGGGTACTACGACGCGTACTACCTCAAGGCCCTGAAGGTGAGAAGCCGGATCCGGGGAGACTTCACCCGCGCATTCGAGGCGTGCGACTGCATCCTCATGCCCGTGGCCCCGACCACGGCCTTCAAGCTGGGCGAGAAGACCGCGGATCCGTTGCAGATGTACCTGGAGGATGTCTACACGATCTCCGCCAACCTGGCGGGCATCCCGGGGATGAGCCTGCCTGCGGGCATGGACGACCGAGGCCTTCCGATCGGCCTCCAGATCCTGGGGCCGGCCTTTGCAGAGCACCGGTTGTTGCGGATCGCCCGCATGTTCGAGTCCCAGACGGACTGGCACTCGCGGAGGCCGGAGGAGGTGTCCCATGGCAGGCCGTGACGTGCAGGTTGAGGTCGTTGTGGGGCTGGAGATCCACGTCCAGCTGAGCACCCGGAGCAAGCTGTTCTGCGGGTGTGCGGTCGAGTACGGCCAGCTGGCCAACAGCCGGGTCTGCCCCGTGTGCCTCGGTATGCCGGGCGCGCTGCCCGTGATGAACAAGAAGGCCTATGAGTGCGCGGTCCTGACGGGTCTGGCCCTGAACTGCCGGATCGCCGAGTTCACCAAGTGGGACCGCAAGAGCTACTACTATCCGGACCTGCCCAAGAACTACCAGATCAGCCAATACGACCTGCCGCTGGCCGAGAACGGGTTCATCGAGATCCCCCTCTCCACCGGCCGGACCAAGCGGATCCGTATCCGCAGGGTGCACCTGGAGGAGGACGCGGGCAAGAACCTCCACGCCACGGGGGACTTCTCCCAGGTGGACCTGAACCGCGCAGGCACGCCGCTCATGGAGATCGTGACCGAGCCGGACCTGGCCGGCGCAGGGGAGGTGCGGGCCTTGGCCTTGGAGCTGCAGAGGATCGTCCGCGCGATCGGGGTGTCCGAGGCGGACATGCAGAAGGGCCACATGCGGTTTGAGCCGAACATCAACCTGAAGATCACCCGGCAGGGCCAGGTCTTCAAGACCCCGATCGCAGAGGTCAAGAACCTGAACAGCTTCCGGGCCTTGGAGAGGAGCGTGGAGGCCGAGACGGATCGCCAGTTGGAGGCGTTTCTGGAGACCGGCCAGACCCTGCAGATGGGCAACAAGACGACCCGGGGATGGGATGACGTCCGCCAGGTCACGGTCTTGCAGCGGGAGAAGGAGGAGGCCCACGACTACCGTTACTTCCCTGACCCGGACCTGGTCCCTGTGCGAATGGACCCTGCGTGGCTGGAGCGGATCCGGGCCGGACTCTGCGAGCTGCCCCTGGAGAGGCAGTTCCGGTTCGTCAGGGACTACGGACTCAGCGACTACGACGCGGGCGTGCTCACCCAGGAGCGGTCCGCTGCGGACCTGTTCGACGAGGCGGTCCGTGCAGGAGGCCAGCCCAAGCGGATCTGCAACCTCCTGACCCAGGTGGGACTCCGGATCGTCCACGACCGGGGCTGTGCATTCGCAGACCTCAAACTGGGGGCCAGGGAGGTGGCCTCGCTTGCGGGGATGATCGAAGGGGGTCAGGTCAGTGCCTCTGCAGGCGCCCGTATCCTGGAGGAGATGATCTCCACCGGTCAGGACCCGCAGACCCTGGCCGGCCGTCTGGACCTCCTGCAGAAGAGCGACGCCGCAGAGCTGGAGGTCGTGGTGGATCAGGTCCTGGCTGCATGTCCACAGGCCTTGGAGGAGGTCCGGAGCGGGGGCAAGAAGAGCCAGAAGGCCCGCAGCTTCCTTGTGGGCCAGGTCATGCAGCGGACCCGGGGCCAGGCCAACCCCTCGGTGGTCTCCGAGATCCTGGCCCGGCGACTGGGGGAGTGACGCCCGCGGGTGGAGCGAGAGGGGCCGTCAGTCGGGGTCGGCTGGGCTCGGCTCGGGCCGTTCCTTGGCGCTAGGGTGTCTGGCTATGCTCAAGAGGACCCCAACGGCCGCAGCCGAGAGCAGCAGGCTCGTGCCTCCGCCGCTCACGAATGGCAGGGGAATGCCCTTGGTGGGCAGGAGCATGGTGGCCACGCCGATGTTGACTGCGGCCTGGATACCGATGGCCAGGACGATGCCCGTGGCCAGGAGCCGGCCGAACCCATCCTCGCAGCGGAGTGCGATCCGGATACCCAGGAACACGAACAGGGCGAACAGCCCGATGACTGCCAGGGCCCCGACCAGGCCGAGTTCCTCTCCCACGATGGCGAACACGAAGTCCGTGGTGTCCTGAGGCAGGTGGTCGTACTTGCAGATCCCATTGCCCAGTCCCCTGCCCCAGAGCCCCCCTGATCCCAGGGCCAGCAGGGATTGTTCTGCCTGATAGACCAGCTCGGGGTACTTCTCCGGATACAGAAAGGCCAGCAGTCGTTTGAGGCGATAGGGAAAATAGATCAGGGCCACGACGAACCCGCCGAGGGCCAGGGGCAGGGGGGTGAGCAGGTGCCAGGGCTTGGCCCCCCCCACGAGCAGCATCAGGAACACGAGCAGGGCCGCAAAGGCCGCAGTGCCGAAGTCCTCGACCAGGATCAGGCCCACCACGCCCCCGCACACGGCCAGGACAGGGCCCAATTGCCTCCTCAGAGAGTGGAGCTGAAACCCATGCCTGTGGCACGCCGCAGCCACGAAGAGGATCAGAGACCACTTGGCCAGCTCGGAGGGCTGGAAGCTCACGCTGCTTGCGCCCAGGGGGATGTGCAGCCACCGTCGTGCCGAACCCCTCTCCACACCCAATTGGGGGATCAGAACCAGGATCAGCAGGAGTACGCTGGCCGCCAGGAGATAGAGGGCCGGCGACCTCATGATCCCGCCTGCAAAGCTGAGCTTGCGGTGATCCACGGAGGCTGCAAGGAGCATGACCAGCACGGCCAGAGGGAAGAAGATGATCTGCCGAAGCCCCTGGTACTCAAAGAACCGGTCCAGGTTGAGCTGCTGGTCAAGACTTGCGCTGGCGGAGAACACGAAGACCGTGCCCATGGCCATGAGGATCATGACCACAGCGCCGATCTTCTCGGCCGAGTGCATGTCCCCATACGGATCCGTCCTCTGCATCGCGTGACCTCATCCAAACGTCCACGCTCCCGGGCAGGCGGTCCGCGGATCCGGTCCGCGGCAGCCCGTCCTCCGTGGTCGCCCTAGGTTGATTTCGGCAGTCCGGGCCGGAGAGCATTACGGAATCCAGCCCCACGGGCCTCATCCCCGTTCGACCCTCCCGGTGCCCGAGGCTGGATCCGGACAGCCCGTGATCTCCGACAGGCGACGGAGCAGGTCCGGCTCCATGGCTCCGGAGATCCGGACCTGCTTGACCGAATGGGTGTGGCCCCGAACAAGGGTCACCCCGTTCCTCTTCACGCCCAGGGTCTCGGCCAGGAAGTCGATCAGGGCCTCGTTGGCCTTGCCTCTCTCGGGCGGGGCTGCGACCTTGACCTTGAGCATGCCGTTCAGGGTCCCGGCCAGTGCGGTCTTGCTGCTCCCAGGCACCACCTTGACGGTCAGGACCACGCCGGACATCGGCGTCTTGCGGGCGGTCTTCCGGGTAGTGGGGTCGTCGGCCATACTCGGCGCAGGTCCCGGGCCTCAGACGCCCTCGCGGAGGTTGGCCCCGATGGCCATCTGCACGTACTTCTCGATCTGCTCGGCGAGTTCCCCCAGCACGGCCAACCGGAAGTCCTCGTAGTGGCCGGAGATCAACTCCCCGTCCAGGGCCCGCTTGGAGATCTTGATCCGGATGACGGAGGGGTCATCGGACGACCGGCTGTAGTCGTTGTCGCGGTGCTCGGTCAGCTCCACCCGCCAGTCCTCGCTGATGAAGACCAGGCATTTTCCGGTATACACGGCGGTCGGGAAGTAATCCCGCAGGGCCTTGAGCGTCTCCATACACGAATCCTTCATTCCAGAGACCCGATCAACTCCCGGATGTCCGCGATCCGGTGCCGGGTGCAGTAGTCCCTTACTCCTTCCACGATCCGGCCCGCGCAGGTCGGATCCACAAAGGTGCCTGTGCCCACGGCCACGGCCGAGGCCCCGGCCAAGATGAACTCCAGGGCGTCCGAGGCCGTTCGAATGCCCCCCAGGCCCAGGATGGGGACGCCGCAGTCCCTGGCGACATCACGGTATACCCTGCTGACCAGGTACACCGCAATGGGCCTGATCGCCGGTCCGGACAGCCCCCCGGTCCGGTTGGCCAGCACGGGCCTGCGGGTCTCGACGTCCACGACCATGGCCGTGAAGGTGTTGACCAGGCTCAGGGCGTGGGCCCCGCCCTCCACCGCGGCTCGGGCCGTGACCGTGATGTCCGTGACCGCTGGGGGGAGCTTGACCATCAGGACCTTCTTGTCCGCTACCTGCCGGATCGCGGCGGTGATCTGCCTGACCTGGCAGGGATCCGTGCCGAAGGTGATCCCACCCTTCTTGACATTGGGGCAACTGATGTTCAACTCGAAGCCGGCCACGGCCTTCTCGTGGGCCAGCCGTTCTACGACCTGCACGTAGTCCTCGACGGATTCGCCTGCCACATTGACGAAGACCGGGGCGGTCATCCGCCTCAAGAGGGGCAGCTTCTCGTCGATGAACCGGTCCAGCCCCACGTTGGCCAGGCCTATGGCGTTGAGCATGCCTGCATCGGTCTCCACGATCCTGGGAGGGGGATTGCCTTTGCGGGGCAGGGGGGTGATGCTCTTGGTGATGAACCCGCCCAGGCCCTGCAGATCGGTCCAGTCCGCCAGTTCGTCGGCGTAGCCGCACGTGCCTGACGCGGTCAGGACCGGATTGGCCAGCCGGATCCCGGCAAAGTCAACGGCGATGTTGGGCTCCTGCCTCATCGGCCCATCCAATATCAGATCCCCGGGCCAAAAACAACCAATTAGTGGGGACAGGAGTCGCGGGATTGAACGGACTGCGTCAGGATGGTAGGATGAAAAGGTTTGGGAGGTCCTTGCGCAATTGGCAAAAACCCGTAAGACCCTGCAGGTCAGGAAGGAACGGGCGATCCTGGTCGCCGCCATCCTGAGGTCCAGGAGCGGTGATGACCTCGCCGAGCTGACGGCCCTGGCCGAGAGCGCGGGGGCGGTGGTTGTCGATCGGTTCCAGCAGAGGCTTCGCTCGATCCATCCGGCCACGTATGTGGGCAAAGGCAAGGCGCAGGAGCTGGCCGGCCGGGTCGCGCGGTTCTCCGCCGACGTGGTGATCTTCGACAACAACCTCTCGCCCGGCCAGATCCGGGAGTTGGAGGAGGTGGTCCGGGTCAAGGTCCTGGACCGCAGCGAGTTGATCCTGGACATCTTCGCGACGCGGGCCCAGACCCTGCAGGCCAAGCTCCAGGTGGAGCTGGCTCAGTTGGAATACACCTATCCTCGGCTGACGCGGATGTGGTCGCACCTGGACACCGTGGCCGGTGCCGGGGGTGCAACCGCGGCGGGCAGTGTCGGCGCAATAGGCACCCGGGGACCCGGCGAGAAGCAGCTGGAGATCGACCGGCGTCTGGTCAGCAGGCGGATCCTCGAGCTCAAGCGGGATCTGGACCAGATCGACGCCCGCAGACTCCGCGAAATTGGCTCCCGCCGTTCGACCTTCAAGCTGTGTCTGGTCGGGTACACCAACGCCGGCAAGAGCTCCCTGCTCAACGCCCTTACAGACGCGGGGGTCTCCGTGGAGGACAGGCTCTTCGCCACCCTGGATACGCGGACCCGCCAGTGGAGTCCCCAGAGGGGGGTGGAAGTCCTGGTCAGCGACACGGTCGGGTTCGTGCGGGACCTTCCCCATCAGTTGGTGGAGTCCTTCAAGGCCACGTTGGAGGAGGCGGTGCACGCGGATCTGCTGCTCCACGTGATCGATGTCTCGAACCCCGAGGTCCTGGCCCAGATCGAGTCTGTGGACAGGGTCCTGGCCGAGATCGGGTGCCAGGGGAAGTCCACGGTCAAGGTCCTCAACAAGGCCGACGCAGTCCAGAGTCTCGACCGGATCGAGGTGCTCCAGACGATCTTCCCGGATGCCCTGACCGTTTCGGCCAAGACGGGCATGGGCCTGGACAGGCTCGGCCAGGTGGTCTGCCAGCGGGTTCAGGGCGGTCAGGTCCGTGTCCACATCACCGCGGGGGCGTCGGATGGAAGGCTCAGGGCCTTTCTCCAGGCCCAGGGCCGGATCCTCGAGGAGATCTATGTGGACGGCAAGGCCGAGATCCAGGCCCTGGTGGGCCGCAATCAGGTGATGGCCCTGCAGCGGTTCAGGCCCGTCTGCATGCGGATCATGGACGAGTAGCCTCGCCCGGCCGGGCATTGGGGTCCTGGACCTTGGCCTGCTTCTGGAACTCGTCGATCTTGGCCTGGAGTTGGCGGAGGCGTTCCTCCAGGAGCCTCAACCGATCCATGTCGGGCTCTCCCATCGACTGGTCGATGCCTTCGAGGTAGCGAGTCAGGGATCCCAACATCCGCTCGGTGTAGTCCGCCCAGGGGGGCCTGTCCCGTGCGTCCGTGTATGCCCTGCCCCCCGGACCGCCCTCGCGTCCGCCTCCCCGGCCCTCCGGCCCCCTGCGACCCGGCCACATCGCCCGTCTGCGGTCGCTGTCCCGTCGGGCCTGATGCAGGGCCTGGTTGACCTGGTCGCGGTAGGCCGCGGGCAGCTTGTCCAGCTGGGCCAGCGTGGTCTTGTGCTCTGTCCGGCCGGCCTTGACAATCACGGTGGACTCGTCCCTCCTGGGGTTCCCCTCGATGATCACGCTCACCCGGTCGATGCCCTGGCCGTACTCGGCGGTGAACACCTCCTTGGGGAATGGGGGGGGCGTGAGCCCATTGACATCTTGCGGGATCCATCGGCCCGACTGGGGGTCGCGCCTGAAGATGCTGCCCATCCAGATCCCGCCCATGGCGTCCGGGTCAGGCGGGTACTTCTGCCTGAGGTTCCGGGGCCGGGCCACCAGGGTGATGCGAACGGTCTTGCGTTGACCGGAGTGGATCACGTCCAGGAAGGCCAGTTTGCCTATGCCGGTCTTGAGCACCGCATCCCCGAACTCCCGCATGTCGCTGACGTCCTGGCCCTGAAAGGCCACGAGGATGTCATCCCGCTCCAGGCCTGCCTGGTCCGCCGGACTCTGGCTCCAGATGTTCTCGATCCGGCGGCCCTTGCCGGGGGACAGGTTCAGGTGCTTGGTCACCAGATCAGACAAGGGTCTCGCATCCAGGACCACACCCAAGAAGGGCATCGCGTTTGGGTCACCGACCTCGGCAGTCGCCGGACCTGCCATCGCGGCGATCCCCACTAGTATGCATGCGATTCTGGACGGCTTCATAAGCATTCCTCAATCCGGCCCCTAGAAGCCACGCTGGTCCGCCACGGTTCGGATACGATGTTCGCTGAGGCCCTCGATCAGCCACTGGATGCCCTGGCTGTCCGTAAAGGTGTAGTAATCCACCTGCGGCAGCAGGTCCCCCTGCGAGAGGTCCTCCGCGACCGCCGCCGCGCTGAATCGGGCCGTTGCAGGGATCGGGGACGAGACGACCCTGCGATCCGCAGGCTTCACTGGGCCGGACCCCAGGTACGAGAGGGCCAGGTGCAGAGACAGCCCCACCAGGAGTCCTGCGGCCAGTCCCCTGGCAAACGGGGAGAAGACCGCCCGTCGGACACGGCCGGCCCAGACACGTCCCCGGTTGTGGCCCTGCCAGGCCTCGGCAATCATGTCCTCCACAGGCCTGCAGGGCTGAAGGACGTAGGTATGGATCGCCTCTTGGCAGGAGCGGTGGAGCGCCTGCATCTCTTCGAACAGGCCCTTGGCCTGGCCATCCGAGTCCAGCCTGGCGCGGAGGTCCTCCATCTCCCTCGCGGAGATCTCGCCGTCGAGGTACCGATTGATCAGGACCTCCAGATGGGGCTCGCGGTTACTCATCGTATATCCTCCCTTTCGACTTCTTGCGGATGGCCTCGAGGATCATTCGCCTCGCCCGCACCAGCCGGATCTGGACCGTGGTCAGAGGCACATCCAAGATCTCGGCGATTTCCTTGTAGGTCAGTTGCCGGCTGTACTGGAGCAGGAAGACCTCCCTGTACTTCTCCGGAAGGTCCTGCACAGCCCTCAGGATCTGCTGGCATAGATCGCGTCGTTCGGCCTGCTCCATGGCGGACTCGGTTCGCGCGTCGCAGGGCTCCTCGATGTTCTCGTCGTCCAAGGAGACGGAGGGCGCAGGGCGTCGGGTCCGATATCGCAGTGCCTGCCGATGGGCCAGGGCCGCCAGCCAGGGTCTGAAGGCATGAGGGTCCCGCAGGGTGCCGATCTTCCGGATCACCTTGACGCACACGTCCTGTAACGCGTCGTCCAGGTCGCGTGTGCCGACCACCCCGTACACCAGGCACCTCAGCCAAGCCCAATTGCCGATCAGCAACTGCTGTACGGCGGCTTGGTCACCGGACTGGGCCGCACATACGAGGGCCGCCTCGTTCTGTCCGAAATCAGTTCCCATGGGCTAGCCGTCTCATCAGTAGTAGAGGCTCCATCGTGGCGGTCTCATACACCCCAGGTGGTTTTTTCTCCTGGTCCGCCCCCCTTTTTTTCGGCACACGGGCCGTTATTCCTTCAGGCTGGGGAGGGGAGGCTCAGGGGTCTGTTGCATCGTGGGCACAGGAGGTCTCTTCGCTTGTAGTCGGGAGGGATCTTCAGCCCAAGACCGCACTCGCAGGTCAGGAACGTGAACTGGTTGATCTTCCGCACCAGGTCGCCCACCTGGAGCTGCTGTTGCCGTGGGTCTGGCAGACCCTCCTGAGCCGGGGTGGGCCTGAGGGGGACCTGCTCGTCCTGGGCCCGCACCCCCAGGCTCCGGTGGGTGACCCGGCCAAAGGCCTGGGCGTAGTCTGTGTAGGAGGCGCCGCTCCCCATGCCCCGCAGGACCTGGATCCGCTCGGCGATCGGGGGGTGGGTGCTGGTCAGGTCCGAGAGCGACCAAATGGTCTTGCGCTTGAGGGGGTTGGCGATGTACATGGGCGCGGTCACCTGGTTGGCCGCGGCCATCTGCGGCGCAGGGTCGTTCGAGATCTTCTCCAGGGCGCTGGCCAGACCCTCCGGATAGCGGGTCAGCCTGGCTGCTCCCGCATCGGCCATGTACTCCCTCTTGCGCGACAGGGCGAAGTACAGGAGCCGGGCCAGGATGGGCGCGAGTATGGCCGCGGCTAGGGCAACCAGCAGGACCACGGCCTGGCCCCCGCCCTGGCGGCTTCCGCCGGCGTATCGGCGGGACGGACCCACCGTGGAGGTGCGGAAGGTCCCGCGGAGAAAAACGTTCGAGAGCAGCACGATCGCGCCCAGCATGACCCCGGCCAGGGTGACATACAGGATATCCCGGTGCAGGATGTGGCTCATCTCGTGTGCGACCACGCCCTGAAGCTCATCGCGGCTCAGCTTGGCCAGGAGGCCTGCGGTGACCGCGATCGAGGCGGTCTCCGGGCTGCGGCCCGTGGCGAAGGCATTGGGTGCGGGGTCGTTGATGATGTAGATCTTGGGGATCTTGGACAGACCCGCGGCAAGGGTCATCTCCTCCACCACGTTGAACAGCGTGGGGTGAAGGTCGTGGGTGACCGGTGTGGCCTTGCTGGCCGACAGGAGGATCTGGTCCCCGGCGGAGAGACT
>JAGOQT010000114.1 GCA_018007255.1 Phycisphaerae bacterium
CGCGACGGTCTCGGAGGGCAGGCGGATCGTGGCCTTGGCCGGCCGGTTCGACACCGTGGTGGCCGTCAGACACTCGGAGCGGTGCAACCCGGCGGTGCAGGCCATGCGACCCCTGGCCGTGGAGCCCCGATTCATCGAGACCTATCGGGTCAGCCCGTTTCCGTTTCGCTCCATGGACGTGAGCGTGGTGCTGGACGTGATGATCCACGACATTGACATCGTCTTGAGCCTCGTGGGCAGTCCCCTCAAGAGGATCGATGCCGTGGGTGCCGGGGTGGTCGGGGCCGAGGAGGATCTGTGCAGCGCCCGGCTGGTGTTTGCCAACGGTTGTGTGGCCAATCTGACGGCCTCTCGCCTGGCCCTCAGGACCGAACGGTGGATTCGGGTATTCACGCGGGACGCCTATCTGAGCGTGGACTACCTCAAGAAGACCGGCTCCGTGGTTCGGGCCGGGGCGCATCAGGACAGGATGGAGTGGGTCCGGGCTCGCCGCGAGGCAGGCGACCTGGATCCGGCCAAGTTGAGCTGGACGGATCTGGTCCACGTCGAGCCGCTGGCCATGGAGGACAAGGAGCCGATCCGCCTGGAGCAGGAGGCGTTCCTGCAGGCGGTGCGCGACCGGTCCTCAAGACCGCAGGTCACGGCTGAGGAGGGACTGGCCGCCCTGGTCTGCGCACACCGGATCCTCTCCCGGATCCAGAGACATCCCCTGGGCTGAGTCGTCCTCTCTACTGCGGTGTGGCGTCCGCGGAGGCGGGGGCGTTTCCGTCCGAGGGCGGGGCGGGCTCCTTCTCCTCGGGCGGGGGCGCCTGTCGGAGAATCAGGGGGATGACCTCGGGGGCCTGATCCGGGCTCACGGGCACAGGGACCTCGACCATGTTGTTCCACTTGAACTGGGCCAGGACAGGCACGGAGCCGCCGGGCACGTAGAATCCGAAGTCGATCCACCGGACACCGCCGCCGTCGCGGCCGAAGTCCCGGTCCCCTAGGGTGACCTGCTCGTCCAGGCCCTTGAGGGCCAGTTCTCTGGGCCCCTGCATGAATCCCACCGGATACACGGGCCTGCCCTGGCCTGCCAGGGGGTGTTTGGCCTGTTCCCTGGGCTTGCAGATCAGGCGGACTTGCGAGAGCGTGAAGGGACTCGCGTCCTTCAGGGCCGACCTCTTGATCCCGATCCGGGCCAGCATCAGGACCCGGCCCGGTCTGGCCGGAAGGGCCCGACCGTCTGCTCCGGCGATCCCGTCCGGGGCCTCCCAAACGGCCGCAGGCCGGGGCACCTCCAGGGCCGCGTCCTCCGTGCGCCGCGGCACGCTCGAGGCGGCCCCGATCCGGTTGAGGTACAACTGGTCCAGGAACCCGGCTCGGACCACATCGAAGCTCTGGGCGCCGCGCAGGGCCCTGAAGCTCCCGCGGCTGACCAGACCGAACGCCTTGCAGACGAAACCGTCGGCGTTGAGCAAGGCTCGGCGGGGTTTGTCCGAATCCGGGCCTCGCTCCTCGAATCTCGCGTAGGGGATCCCGAGGGGCAGGGGGGCCAGGGAGGCGGCCGTCAGGATAACCCCGGCCACCCACCAGCCGAGGATCGCGCCCAGCACGGGTCTGCCGATCCGCTCGGGCCACTCGCCCAGGTCGATCCGCTCCCGGAGGAACTGGGAGATGGCGGTCTGGAGCAGTGCGAAGACCAGGATGAACACCAGGACAAAGCAGAGGACATCTGCCCAGGCCGCCATGGCCCCCACGTACCGGCTCAGATACCCGGCCAGGAACGCGTGGTATCCCATGGCCGCGAAGGTCGAGGCGACCGTGGCGATGAGCGCGGCCAGGGCCGCGGTCAGCGAGCCCTTGAAGTACTGGATCGCCGCACACCCGAGGAGGATGACCAAGACCCCTATGCTTGCCATGCGTGGATTCTCCTGTCTCTTGCGTCTCCCGAGGTCGCCTGCCGCCCCGTCACTCCGCCGCTGCGGGCTTGGGCGAGTCGGTCTTCTGCGCGGGGGTCAAGACCCGGACCAGCTCGTTGATGGCCGTGGTCCCCTGGAGGACCTTGCGCAGGCCTTGTTCCTGCAGATAGAGCATCCGGGCTGCGCGGAACTGGGTCCCGATGTCCGCCAGGGACTTGGACTGGCGGACGGCCTCCCGGAGGGCATCGTTGAACAGGATCAACTCGAGGACCGCGGTCCTTCCGACAAACCCCGTGCCCTGGCATTGCGGACAGGTGCTCTCCCTGCCCTTCTTGTCGTATACGACCTTGCCGGCCCGATGCATGACCTTGGCCTTGTCCGCGGGCAGGTTGAACTTCTTGAGGATGTCCGGGTTGGGGGTGTAGGCCTGCTTGCAGTTCTCGCACAGCTTCCGGACCAGTCGCTGGCACGAGATCCCGACCAGGTCTGCGGTGGCCGTCTTCCGATCCCCCACGAGCTTGAGCCAGCGCCCCAAGGCCTGCAGGGCACTGTCCCCGGGCAGCACGACGTAGAGCATCTTGGCCTCGCGGGCTCCGTGACAGATGACCCGGGCCGTCTCCGCGTCCTGGCACTCGGCCACACCCACGACGTCGGCCCCGAGCCGGAGGATCTCCTCCAGCTTCCTGGCGTAGGTTGCGGTGGCTGTGTCCGCCAGGCTGTAGACCTCCTGGGTGACGCTGGGCAGCTTGGCCGAAGGCTCCTTCTCGAGGGTGCTGATGCTGTTCACGTAGGCGTCATGCTCACTGAGCAGGGCATAGAAGGTGGTGGTCCGGCCGCTTGCCGCAGGGCCGGATACGAGGAAGACCCCTTGTTTTCGCTGGCCGATCCCCTTGAGCGCATCGGCCTGATCGGAGGCCAGACCCACTTCGCTCAGGCGCAGGACGCTTTCCTTGGCCACCCTGCGCACGCTCAACTGCTCGCCCGCCGTGGACCCGGCGGCCCTCACCTCCCATTCGATCACATTCTTGCCCTGCCAGAGCCGGAACATGCCCTTCTGGGGTTTGCGGTGCTCCTTGAGGTCGAGATCCCCCAGGAGCTTGAGGAAGCGCATCAGATGATCCAACTGCTCCTTGGGCAGCTCCGGCTGCTTGGTGGCCATGCCGTCGATCTCGTAGGAAATGGACTGTCCCTGGCCGGCCACCTTGAAGACCATCAGCGCGACGCGGCGCTGGAGGGCGTTCGAGATCGTGTCGTAGGCCACCTTGTATCCGTAGAAGTCCGGCGTCCTGGCCTCCGGATAGGGGACCTGGTTGTTGTTCTTGGTCACGAACACAAACTCCCCCATGGCCCCCGCGGCGTCGGCCTTGCGGGACACCAGGCGCTTCAGGTGGTCGGCCGTCAGGAGCTTGTCGAAGTCCATCACGTGGCTGTTGTGCTCCTTGGTATACAGAAGACCGATCGCGCCCACGGCCAGCACGCAGACTGCCAGGCCCACGAGGAAGATCGGGATGACCCACCAGAGCAGGACCCCCAGGGCCATCGCGCCCAGGGCAGCGCCTGTCCAGACCACCGGATCGGCCCCCACGGCCTGGGCGTCGCGGTGGATCCAGGCGATCAGGGGCAGGGTGCCGATGAAACAGCCCACGAAGAGGACCAGCTTGATCAGGGAGATGGTGTTACCGAATTCGAGGACCGCCAGTACTGCAAGATCCATGCTAGACTCCCAAGCCCGTCATCTGTGCGACGCCCTGCCCCGTCCGCATCACAGGATTCCTTCGGCCACGGTGCGGATGCCCTTGAGCGCCATCTTCAGTTCGTCCTGGTTGGGGGCGAACCGGTAGGCCTCCTTCGGGTCCACGGTTCCGCTCTTGACCAACTCGCAGAGATGGTCCGTCAGGTCCTGCATGCCCTCTCGCTGGCAGGCCCGGATCACGCTCGGCAGATCCCCCTCTCTGCCCTCGGCGATCAGCTTTCTCACCATGGGGTTGGCCAGGAGGATCTCCACGGCCGGTACCCGATCCGTCCCTCCCTGAATCGAGGGGATCAGGACCTGGCTGATGACCGCCTTGAGGCTGATGGCCAAGGACTGTCTGACCAGGTCTCGTTCGCCGGGCGGAAACAGGTCCAGGGTGCGATGGATGGCCTGTGAGGCGTTGGTCGAGTGCAGGGTTCCGAATACGAGGTGCCCGGTCTCTGCTGCGCGCATGCCGGCGGTGACGGTCTGGGCGTCCCGCATCTCGCCCACCAGAACGACATCCGGGTCCTGTCGCATCAGGTACGTGAGGGCCTCCTCATAATTCGCGACATCCAGGCCGATCTCCCGCTGGGACACAATGGCCTTGCTGTCCTTGTACAGGTACTCGATCGGATCCTCAATGGTCACGATGTGGCAGGCCCGTGTGCGGGCAATGTAGTCCAGCATGGCCGCGATCGTGGTGGTCTTGCCGCACCCCGTGGGGCCGACCACGAGCACGAGGCCCTCCGAGCTCTCCGCCACCTTGGACAGGGTGGCGGGCAGGTGCAGGGCCTCGAAGGAAGGCACCGTGCCGTGGACACGGCGGGCCACCAGACTGATCTGACCCCGCTGGCGGAACACGTTCACGCGGAATCGGCTCTCCGAGTCATACTCGTAGGCGAAGTCCAGCGTGCCGTGCTTGAGGAATCGCTCCTTCTGGTCCCCGGAGAGGATCCCGAAGACCAGCTCCTCCATCTGCTTCGAGGTGATGGCCTCCCCTGTGGCACTCTTGAGGCTGCCTTGCAGGCGGAGCCGGGCAGGCTGCCCCACCTTCAGGTGCAGGTCGTTGGCCTTGGTCTTGATGGCCGCCCGGAAGTACCTGCTGATCAGGGGCTCATGCCCGTCTTGGTCCTGCATATCACCCCGTTGTTTCGTGGTCGTGCCCGGTGCCAGACGCAAGTCCAGACCACTTCAATGAGGGACCCGCTACTGGCCGCGCCGCCCATCGGGCCGCGCCAAAAACACCCAAACCCCTATTATAGCCACCCACCCCAGATTGTCAACGTGTGGGTGAAGGGCCCAGGATTCTGATGGAGCCGACTTGACAGGACCGACACGAGGAGGTTAGGATCATAGTTCTCAAGATTTTGGCGGCGTAGCTCAGTTGGTTAGAGCATGGGATTCATAAGCCCAGGGTCGGCGGTTCGAATCCACCCGCCGCCACTTTGGGATTTGAGATCTCAGGTCTCAGATTTGAGATCTTAGATCGGATGGCTTGCCCCCATCGTCTAGTGGCCTAGGATATCAGGTTCTCATCCTGGAGACAGGGGTTCGACTCCCCTTGGGGGTATTCCTCATGAACGGCTGACGGTCTGCGATGATCGACTTTCCATCAGCGAATGCCGGGTCTGCGCCTGCTCCTGGCCCTGAGGCGGATCAGAGGTTCATGCGCATTGCCCTGGACCAGGCTGGGATCGCCGAGGAGCACGGCGACGTGCCCATCGGCGCGGTGATCGTGTATGAAGGCCGGATCCTGGCCAAGGCCTACAACCAGAGGGAGCAGTTGCAGGACCCGACCGCGCACGCGGAGATCGTTGCCCTCACCCAGGCGTCTGCAGCCCTGGAGACTTGGCGGTTGCATGGGTGCACGATCTACGTAACCCTGGAGCCCTGTCCGATGTGCGCGGGGGCCCTGGTCCTTGCCCGGGTCGACCGGCTGGTGTATGGGTGTGACGACCCCAAGACAGGGGCCTGCAAGAGTCTGTACAACATCGTCCAGGACAGCAGACTGAACCACCGGATCCACATGACTAGCGGGGTCCTGGCCCAGGAGTGCTCGAGCCAACTGCGGGTCTTCTTTCAGCGCAAACGCGACAAGGATGCCTAGCAGGCCACGGCCCTGGCCAGGTCCTCAGCGGTTTGCCGGGCCACGGCCAGGTACTGGTCCAGAGGCCCCTTGGCGTGGCGATGGATCAGGTGTGCGCATCCCGGATCCGCCATGCAGGCGTGGAGGCACAGCGCATCGCCCTCGATCTCGGCGAATGCGCCGACCGGGGCGTGGCAGCCGCAGCCCGTGGAGATCAGGACCTCTCGCTCGGTCTCTGCGAGCAGCCGCGCGTGTGCGTGATCTATGGCAGTCACCCACTCCCGTGTTTCTGGGTCGTCTTGCCTGACCTGCACGGCCAGGGCCCCCTGCGCAGCGGCGGGGATGAACTGCCTGGGATCGAGCACGGAGGAGATCCGGCCTGCCAGATCCAGGCGCTCCAGACCCGCCCTGGCCAGGACCAGGGCGTCGACTTGTCCCGCGTCCAGCTTGGACAAGCGGGTCTCTACATTGCCGCGCATGGGGACGATCTGGAGATCCGATCTCCGGTGCCGGACCTGGGCTGCGCGGCGTAGGCTGGAGGTCCCGATCCTGGCCCCTTGGGGCAGGTCCTCCAGGGAGGTCCGGCCGCAGGACGTGACCAGGCAGTCCTCGGGGTACTGCCTGCTGCACACCGCAGCGACCTGCAGCCCGGGCACAGGTCGGGTGGGCAGGTCCTTGAAGCTGTGCACCGCCGCATCCGCCTCGCCTGCGAGCAGGGCCTGCTCCAGCGCGGACGTGAAGAACCCTTCCGGCCGCAGGGTGCGCGGCAGGTCCCAGAGCGCAGTGCCCTGGTCCTGGTCCCCGCGGGTCGCGACCACCTGCGCCCGGCAGGCCAGGCCGCACCACCGCTCCTGCAGGGCTGCGATCACGATCTGCGTCTGGGCCAGGGCCAGGGCCCCACCCCGAGTTGCGATCGTCAGGGATCTAGCCATCCTTCTTGGTCCCTGCCTGCAGGTGGAACACGCGGTTGATCAGGTCCAGGGCCATCAGTTGCTCGGTCGTGGGGTCCCGGCCCGCATCCTTGATGAAGCGGATGGGCTCGTGCAGGATCTTCTTGACCAGCGACTCCGAGAAGGCCTTCAGGCGATCGCGGTCCTGGGCGCAGAACTGGCGTCCGTAACGCCGGGCCTCGTGCCGGGCCAGGGCCCCGGCCTTCTCCGTCAGACCGGCGATGACCGGGACCACACTGAGGGAGTCGTACCACTCCTGGAACTCGGTCACGAACGGGTCCACGAGGGCCCAGGCCTTGGGGACCTCGCGGTCTCTTTGGGCCTTGTTGCGGTCGACCTGTTGATCCATGTCGTCGATGTTGAGGAGGGTCACGCAGGTGAGCTGCCCGACCTTGGGTTCGATGTCGCGGGGCACCGCGAGGTCCAGGATCAGCAGGGGCCTTCGCCGCCTGGACAGGACCCGTTGGGCCGCTTCATAGGTCAGGATGGGCTCCGCTGCCGCGGTGGAGCTGATCACCAGGTCCGCGCGGCCGAGGGCCTTGGCCAGACCGTCCAGGCCCACGGCCGTGGTCCGCGCAGAACGGATCGCCAGGTCCTGGGCGCGGCCGAGGTCGCGGTTGGCGATCGTCAGCTCTGCGACACCGGCCTTGTCCAGGACCGCAGCCACGAGCCGGGCGTTCTCGCCTGCGCCGATGACCAAGGCCTTGGCCTCCGTCAGGTCCATTCGCTCCTTGGCCAGCTCCACGGCTGCCAGACCGACGGACACGGCCCCGCAGGTGATGTCCGTGTGGGTGCGGACCGCCTTGCCCGCGCGGAAGGCCAGATGGAACAGACGGTTGAAGACCAGCCTGCTGGTGTGGGCCTGCAGGGCCTCGGCGTACGCGGCCTTGACCTGGGAGAGGATCTGGCCCTCCCCGATCATTTGGGAATCCAGGCCCGCGGCCACGCCCAGGATATGGCGAACCGCATCCAGGCCGGAGAGGGACCTGCTGTGCCGATTCCAGACCCGGACGGGCCGGCCCAGTCGCCGCACCTCCTCGGCCAGGAGCCCGGCCTCGTCGAAGGTCGTGGGGCAGAACAGATAGAACTCCAGCCGGTTGCAGGTCTGGAGGATGGCCGCCTCGCGGACCTGGTCGTGGGCGTGCATGCGCCGGAGCAGATCGCAGCGGTCCTTGTCCGACAGGGCCAGGCGTTCCCTGGCCTCGACCGGACAGGTATGATAGGTGACGCCATGCAGAGTCAGTTTCATGGTTGGCCTTGCGCGGCCCCACGAGGGCCGGCTGTGCCCCGCAGTGTACCTGCGTGCGCAGGCGACTTCAAGGCTTGGCGCGGCGGCCGTTGCAGACCCGATCCCGCGGTGCTATCATACCGGCCGCGCAGCGTGCTGGAACGGAGACCCCGTGGCCGAGACATCGCCCGGCGGTCGAGCATACCGGGGCCGGGCACAGGAGACGCACGATCGGAAAGGGCTGGACCATGGCACCAAGCGGAACGGTTCGAACCTCCCTCCTGACCCTGGTGCTCCTGGCCGGTGCCTGGCCCGCGCCCGGCACCCTGTGCGCCGCGGAGGTCAGACAGGTCGATATCCATGATCCCGCCATGGCCAAGGAGGGCGAGTCCTACTACCTCTACAGCAGCGGGCCCGGGATCCCGTTCTACAGCTCCAAGGACATGAGGACCTGGAGGCTGGAAGGGCGCGTGTTCCCGGGCGATCCGTCCTGGGCTCGGGGCGTGGCCGGCAGGTTCAACGGCCATGTGTGGGCGCCCGACATCGTCCGGCACAACGACCGGTTCCACCTGTACTACTCGGTCTCCTCATGGGGCCAGAACAGCTCGGCCATCGGCCTGACCCTCAACAAGACCCTCCACCCGGAGTCCCCGGATTACCGATGGGAGGACCAGGGCATTGTGGTCCAGTCCGTCCCCAATCGGGACCTCTGGAACGCGATCGACTCCACGATCGTGGTGGACGAGAAGGGCGCGGCCTGGATGGGCCTGGGCTCGTTCTGGGGCGGGCTCAAGCTCTTCAGGCTGGACGAGACATGGAAGAGGCCGGCCCAGCCCCAGGAGTGGTACTCCATTGCCAAGAGGGAACGGTCCGTGCTGATCGATGACAAGACCCCCGGACCCGGCCAGATCGAGGGTCCGTTTCTCTTCAAGAAGGGGGAGTACACCTATCTCTTTGTCTCCTGGGGCCTGGCAGCACAGGGCCGCAAGAGCACCTACCGGATGATGGTCGGCCGGTCCAAGGACGTCAGGGGGCCTTATCTCGACAAGGAGGGCAAGGATATGGCCAAGGGAGGGGGTAGTCCTGTGCTGATCGGCAACAACAAGTGGGTCGGGTGGGGGGGTAACAGTGCCTACACCTTCGACGGGAAGGACTACCTGGTTTTTCACGCCTATGAGAACGCGGATAACGACTTCCACAGGCTGAAGGTCGCCGAGATCCAATGGGATGCGGACCGATGGCCGGGAATCGATGAGAAGGCCCTCGACGAGTACATCGGCGTCCAGTTGAATTAGGCCCTTCCAGGACAGAGGGCACGGCATCCATTCAGGGATCCTATCCATAGGGGAACAAACACATGAAGACTGCGAGACTGGGCGTCCTCGAGAAGATCGGCTTCGGCGCAGGTGACGCGGCGGTGAACGTCGTCTGGTCGGCCCTGGCGATCATCATCACCTTCTTCTACACCGACGTGTACAAGTTGAAGGTCGAGCACATCGCGATGCTGGGGCTGATCCCCAGGCTGATCGACGCCTTTGCAGACGTGTTCATGGGCATGTTCACGGACAGCCACTCCACGCGATGGGGTCGCTACAGGCCGTACTTCCTCATCTTCGCGGTCCCGTTCGGGATCTCGATCATGCTGGTCTTCACCACGCCGGATCTGTCCTACAACGGCAAGCTGATCTGGGCCTATGCCACCTACATCGGGATGATGCTCGTGTTCACGGCCATCGTCATCCCCTACATCTCCCTGCCCGGCGTCCTGACCGCGGACCCGAAGGAGCGGCTCTCCGCCAACGGGTACCGGCTGTTCTTCGCCAAGGCCGCCTCCCTGGCGGTCAACACCTTTGTCCCGATCTTCGCGGCACGCTGGGGCCAGGAGCACCTGGCCAAGGGCTACCAGGTCTCCATGGCGATCATGGCCGTCATGGCCACGGGCCTGTTCATCTTCTGCTTCTTTACCACGACCGAGCGGGTGGTGCACAAGAGCGACCGCAAGCCGATGGGCCAGCAGCTCGGCCTGCTCTTTCGAAACAGTCAATGGATGATCCTGGCCGGGGTCTGCCTGATCGGCACGATCGGCTATGTGATCCGCGGGTCCGTGGGCCTGTACTACGCCAAGTACTTCCTCGGCGGGGACGCCAAGATGCAGGCCGCCTTCATCACCACGGGGATCGTGGGCAACATCCTCTCCATGGTGGCCTCCACGTGGATCACGAAGTACTACTGCAAGATCCAGCTCTTCCGTTGGTCGCAGATCCTCACCTTCCTGCTGAGCGTGGCCATGTTCCTGGCGGTCCAGCCCAGCGACGTCGCCGCCGCGTTCGTCTTCTTCTTCCTGATCAACTTCATCGTGGACCTGCAGGGGCCGGTCTTCTGGTCGATCATCTCCGAGGCCGTGGATCACGGCCAGGTCCAGACCGGAAAGCGGGTGGCCGGCATGGCCTTCGGCGGGATCTCCTGGTGCCAGAAGATGGGCATGAGCCTCGCCGCGGGCATGGTGGGCTGGATGTTGACGTACTATCAATACAAGCCGGACGTCATCCAGAGCGACTTCACACTGCGCGGCATCGCCATGCTGCTCACAGTCATCCCGGGCGTCTTCCACCTGATCGTCGCCTTCCTCATGTTCGGATACTTCATCACGGACAAGTACTACAACGAGAACATCCGCGAGCTGGTCACCCACGAGGTGGTGAACGGCGAGACGTAGGCGGCCGCCCGAACCTTCACCGGAGTCTACCATGAATCTGATCGTTTCTGCCGACCAACCCGGTGCCCCAATCAGCCCTGCCCTGTGGGGGATCTTCTTTGAGGACATCAACTTCGGCGCAGACGGGGGCCTGTACGGGGAGCTGGTCAAGAACCGCTCGTTCGAGTTCCCGGATCCGATGATGGGCTGGTTCAAGATCA
>JAGOQT010000115.1 GCA_018007255.1 Phycisphaerae bacterium
GTACAGGATGGCCAGCGAGATGACCGTCTCCCAACTGGCGAACACGAACTCCAAGACCGCAAACTTGGGCTTGATGGCCTCGGGGATGTTCGTGAAGACCCGGTCGAGCCACATGAAGTGCTCGCCCTTGGCCGTTTCCGAGGGGATGTTCAGGATCGAGGAGATGAAGGCTGCGTGGAAGGACACCAACTTGTGGTTGGCGATGACCCAACCCCGCTCCAGATACCCCGCAGCCTTCCACTGGAGGGAGTCGGCTGCAGCAGCCAGCGAGTGCAGGCCCTCGCTCGCCTTGGTGACGGCTTTGCTCTTGGACATGCTCATGTACTCCTAAAAGTAAGGGCAGGGGGCGTACGACGCCCTACCGATTGGTCAGCCCGACGACGGAAATGGAGACCGTATCTTCAAAGAACGCGAGAGTTTGCCGTTGAAACGGTGTTTTGTCAACAGGAATCTTGCCCTTCCCCGGGGTCCCCGACCCTCCGGGCCAAGTCCTCCTTGCCAGGGGTGGGGGTTGTGTGGTCTACTACGCGGACCACGAGCAGGGCCCCTCCATGTTCGAGGGGTGGGAAAGGACAGGTGACTATGGTCTGGATGGTCGTTGTGGTCTCGATGGCCGTACTCGCCGCGGCCTACTTCACGTACGGCCGTTTCTGGGGCCGCACCCTCGGGCTGGACAACAAGTCCACCACCCCGGCCCACCAGGTCAACGACGGCCTCGACTTTGTTCCGGCCAAGGCCCCCTTGCTCCTGGGCCAGCACTTCTCCGCGATCGCAGCGGCGGGTCCCATTGTCGGGCCCGTGTTGGCGGGGATCTGGTTCGGCTGGCTCCCCACCGTGCTCTGGGTCCTCTTGGGCTCGATCCTGATCGGCGGGGTCCACGACTTCGTGACCCTGACCGCCTCCGTGCGCCACAAGGGGGCCTCCATAGGCCAGATCGCCAAACAGTACTTCCCTCCCGGCACACACACCTTCTTCCTGGTCTTCATCTGGCTGACCCTCCTCTACGTGATTGTGGCCTTCACCGACATCACAGCCCAGACCTTCAAGGCCGTGACTGCAGGCCAGGCCTTCGGGCCTGCGGTGGCGGCCTCGTCCATCCTGTACCTGGCTCTGGCCGTGGCGATGGGCGTGCTCCTGTATCGGTGCAAGGCCAGACTGGGGGTGGTCACCGCGATCTTCCTGCCTCTGGTCCTGCTGTCCGTCTGGGTCGGGCCGAGGCTTCCGGCCTCCATCCTCAGCGGTCTGGGGTCCGTGTCCGTCAAGCAGTGGGACGTGGTCCTTCTGGTGTATTGCTTCGTGGCCTCGGTCATGCCGGTCTGGGTCCTGCTCCAGCCCCGCGGGTATCTGGGCGGATGGCTGCTCTATCTGACCATCGCGATCGGCCTTCTGGGCGCCCTGTTCGGCGGCTTCCAGATCGAATACCCGGCGTGGAATCTCTCCGGCCTGCACAGCCTGGCAGCGGGGAACAAGCTGGTCTTCCCATTCCTGTTCATCACCGTGGCGTGCGGGGCCTGCTCCGGCTTCCACTCCATTGTCTCGTCGGGCACCACCTCCAAACAGATCAACAAGGAGACAGACGCCCTGCCCATAGGCTACGGGGCCATGCTCCTGGAGGGGCTCGTGGCGGTCTTGGCCCTGGCCACGGTCATGATGCTGTCGCCCGGGTCCGAGGCCCTCAAGGACGATCCCAATATGGTCTATGCCAAGGGCCTGGCCAAGTACATGGGCCTGCTGGGCGTGGGCATGCAGGTGGCCCTGCCCTTTGCCCTCCTGGCGTTCTCGACCTTCGTGTACGACACCCTGGACGTGGCCACTCGCCTGGCCCGCTACATCCTCCAGGAGATCACGGGATGGCAGGGGTTCTGGGGTGGATGCCTGGCAACCCTGATCAGCCTGGCGATCCCGTCGGTCTTCCTGCTGTCCGCCCAGGAGAAGGCCTACCTGGTGGCCTGGCCCATCTTCGGATCCAGCAACCAGATGCTTGCAAGCCTGACGCTCTTGGCCCTATCGATCTGGCTGATCCGGTGTGGCAAGAAGGCCGTCTATGTGGTCGTGCCCATGCTCTTCATGCTCGTGACCACGACGGTGGCCCTGGTCCTGCAAACAGGGCCCTTCCTCAAGGGTCTCTTTCAAGGCCAGGCCCTGAAGGCGGATGTGATCACCTCCGGGGTCTGTGGGATTGTCCTGCTGGTCCTGGCTGCGTTCTCCGTTGCCGCCGCACTCCGCTCGTGGCGGGGTGCACGGCAGGCCCCTGGGGCTTGACCCCTAGGCGGCACGCAGGCGTTCTCGCCTTGACGAGCCCAACCCCTGCATCTGTGGGCCCGTGGGATCTCGCAATACAAAGGTCGCGTCTCCAGTCGGACTGAAGACGCGACCCTGGTCGGCTTGCAGAGGACTGGAATCCAACAGGGGCTAGACCATGTCCTTCAGGGTCTTGAGGGGGCGAATCTTGACGATGTTCCTGGCCGGCTTGGCCTTGAACATGGTCTCCTCGCCCGTGAAGGGGTTGATCCCCTTGCGTGCCTTGGTCGCCGGCTTTCGCACCACGGTCAGCTTCATCAGGCCGGGCACGGTGTACATCCCGGGGCCTCGACCCTTCAGGCTCTTCTTGATCTGGCCGGCCATGGCATCGAACACGGCGACGACTTGCTTCTTCGCCAGCCCCGTCGACTCGGCGATCTCTGACATGATCTCACCCTTGGTCATCGGCCGTGCCGACGCATCCTTCTTCGCCATGACATGCTCTCCTTAACCAAACAAATTGGGCAGAAACGGCTCCTTACGCGACGAGTTCCACTGAGCCCACGCGGAACTATGCGTGTCAATATCGGGTTCTGCCTCACCTGTCAAGCAGGAATAGACACGAAAATGCCGGGAATATGCAGGGATTCCTTGAAACGAGGGCACGGTCCGGCATCCAACGGGCCTGCCGAACGCGCGGTCCTGGACCGATTCGATCCTGTTACTCAGGCCGCGCAGGATGCCTTTGTTGGGTGGAAAGGGCCTTGAAAACAGGGGCCGATCGGTTCAAATAGCCCCAAAGGAGCTTCGGACTATGGATCAGAGACTGGGTTTCTGGAGAAACGGGTTCTGGGTGTCTGCGTGGATCGTGGCCCTTGTGCTGGCCGGCGAGTCTCCTGCGGACTACGGGCGGGGCTTGGCACTCAAGGCCGGGGTGCAGACCCTCACCAGCCCCCTGACCGGCGAGGATACCTCGAGGACCCGCCTGGAGCTGGAGATCTCCACGGCGAGGCTTCTGGACGGGTACGTGGACGTGGCCCTTGCGATCGGCGGATCCTCCCTGGGGGCCCTCCGCGAGAGCCAAACCTCCGAAGACGAGGGCCTCATCATAGACGAGTACTCCGAGGACCGTCTGCGGGTGTGGGACGTCCGTGTGTCCGGCCGGTTCTATCCCCTCGGTGAGGGCAGCCACACCCTGACCCCGTATATGGGCGGAGGACTGGGCTACTATCAGTTTGTCGATGTCTGGGAGGACGACGTGTACGCGTATGACCCCATCTCCGGCATCGGGGCCGGCGAGTATCAAGAGGGGACCGAGACCGTGGCGGACGGCTTCTTCCCCTTCCTGATGGCGGGTCTGAACGTGTCCGTGAGCGACCGCGTTGAGCTCTTTGGGGAGGTGGCCTACGACTTCGAGAAGGACGACGAGGGGTATGATCTGGGGGGCCCCATCTACCTGCTCGGCTGTCGCATACGCTTCTGATCAACGCGCAACGCACCTTGCCGGCCGGTCGCGTTGGCGGCGGGGATGTCGAAAGGATGGGCAGGCCGCCGTGTGGCATGCGGGATCGCCGTGGACCAAGGCCGAGCGTCGATCGTGGGCATGTCGCTGCCTGTCCTGGGCGGCAGGCCTTGCGTGTGTTGTTCTCGCTGCCGTGCCCGCACGCCCGGGAGAGGTCCTCGCCGCCCGGTCCGCCGGTCCCGGCGCACATCTAGGCGAATGGCATGTCCGGGACTTCGGTGCGGTCGGTGACGGCAAGACGGACGATACGGCGGCGTTTCAGAAGGCCCTGGACACTGCAGGGGAGGCGGGCGGCGGCATCGTGCGCGCCTCGCGGGGCAACTACCTCTTTGCCGGCCACCTGACCGTGCCCCAGGCCGTCACCCTGGCCGGCATCTGGGGGTCCGTGCCCGCACACAACGGCCTCCGCGACCCTGGACTGCCCAAGCCCACTGAGGACGGCACGACCTTCCTGGTGACCGAGGGGGCCGGCGACGAGGACGCCCCGCCCTTCATCACCCTTCAGACCAACAGCACCCTCAAGGGGGTCGTGATCTACTACCCCCAGCAGAACACCGACGACGTGCCCAAGGCCTATCCCTGGGTCGTTGCCCTGCGGGGCAAGAATCCGGCTGTCCTGGCCGTGGAGCTCCTCAATCCGTACAACGGCATCGACGCCAGTCGGAACGAGCGTCACCTGATCCGCGACGTGCAGGGCCAGCCGATCCGGCGGGGGATCTACGTGGATGCCGTCCATGACATCGGGCGGATCGAGGACGTGCACTTCAATCCGTGGTGGAGCATGAAGCCCAAGCTGTTCCAGTGGCAGCAGGACCACGGCGAGGCCTTTGTGTTCGGCAGGTCGGACTGGCAATACGTCCTCAACACCTTCTGCTTCGGATACCACGTCGGGTATCGATTCGTGCAGACCCAGGCGGGCTGCTGCAACGGGAACTTCCTGGGCATCGGGGCGGACGACTGCCAGACGGCCCTGGTCGTGGACCAGTGCGCACCCTTTGGGCTGCTGATCACCAACGGGGAGTTCGTGTCCTTCCACGGGCCGGATCCGACCATGGTGGAGATCTCGGCCTCCAACACCGGGAGTGTCCGTTTCCTGAACAGCGCGTTCTGGGGTCCGTGCAACCAGATCGCCAGGATCCGGGGCACGGGCACGGTCGGGTTCTCGGATTGCACCTTCACCCAATGGGGTGGCGAGCGGGGGGACCTGGCCGCGATCCAGGCCCTGGGCGGCTCGGTCTTGGTTCGGGGCTGCGAGTTCCGGCAGGACAGACCCCAGATCGAACTCGGCCCCGACGTCCGGCGGGCAATCCTCTGTGAGAACCTCTTCACGGGCCCGGAGCGGATCACCAACCGCTCCAAGGGGAAGGTCGAGATCGGCCAGAACCTGAGCGATTAGCATTAGTCGCGTCCAGGGAGCCGGTGCCGCTTCCAGACGTTCAGGGCCTGGCCTGAGCAGGGCGGAGTGCGCGGACCCGCCGCACATAGGCCTCGATATCGAACTTCCGCTCCAGGCCTGCGGCGGTCATGGTCCGGACCTTGCCGAACACCGGGCGCTCGCCCCAGGCCCGGTCGTGCTGGCCCAGGCACCAGGCCACTCCCGCGTACCCGTTGGGGTCGCGCCCGTCCAACTCGTACTTGTCGTTCAGGTGGATCGCGGTGTCCAGGGCCTCTTTGGGGGTCCTGGACCACTCCAGGATCTTCTTGCCCCAGTACATCCGCATGTACCCGTGCATCTTGCCGGTCAGGACCATCTCCTCCTGGGCTGCGTTCCAGTACGGGTCGTGCGTGGCGGCCTTCTCGAACTGGTCCAGGCCGTACACATACGGGCGCCGGTCCCTGCCGTGGTAGTCGAGGGTCCTCCTGGCCCAAGGGGCCAGGCCCTCGTATTGGTCGTACTTCGGGTTGTAGTACACGTAGTTGTGGGCGAGCTCCCTGCGCACGATTAGCTCCTCCAGAAAGGCCTCCTTGCCCGCACCGGCGGTCTGGGCCGCCTCCAGGGCCACCTGCAGGGGGGAGATCTGGCCGAAGTGCAGATAGGGGCTCAGGCCGGACGTCCTGTCCTCAGCAGGGTCGTTGCGGAGGTCTGCAAAGCTGTCCAGCCGATCGCGGAGGAATGCCTTCAGGCGGGCTTGGGCCTGGCTGGGCCCGCCCACGGTCCCGAGCACAGGCCCTATGGTCCGGTCCGGGCGGACCAGGGCGACAGCGGTCTCCGCGTCCTCGAGGGCCAGGCCGCCCAGCCTGAGGCCGAGCGAATCGGCCTTGGGCCTCTTGGATCGGAGGGGCCGCAGGTACGTGTCCAGTTGCCTGCGTATGCGGGGCCGCAGCGTGGCCGCAGAGAAGTTCTCCTTGTCCGAGGCCTCCCACACGGGCACGATCAGGTTGGCCTCCACCTCCAGGAAGGCACAGTCCAAGACCTCGGCCACCTGCCTCCGCCAGGTCCGCTGGATCCGCAGGTGTCCTGCGTCGGTGACCACCAGGCAGGCCCGTCCTGCCAGGGCCCGCACCCCCTCCTCGGGCGGGCCGTGGAACACGGCCATCTGGATGCCCTTGAGCGCAAGGTCCCTGCGAGTCTCGCACAGGCCCTCCACCATGAACCGGGTGTGGCGAAGGTTGGCCTCAGGAAACCCGTCCACCAGGCAAAACACAACCGCCACGGGCCGGGCCAGTTCGTCGGCCAGCTCGATCGCGTGCTCCAGCGCAGGGTTGCACTGGGCCCTCTGGGCTGCCTGCATCCAGTACAGGACGTACCGACCGTCCCTGCGCGTGGGGCCGGTCTTGAGCGTTCGTACGCGCTGTCCTGCCATCCTGCAATGCCGTCTGCCGTGTGCATGAACCGGGGTCAGTAGGGCACGGGCACAGGAGGGGGCGGGGCCTCCTGGCTGGGCACGGGCGGGACCGGTCCCGGCATGGGCGGCCTGGCCTGTCTGCGGCCAACGGCCTCCAGCACCGCACGCCGGTCCGCGCTGGAGCCGAGGCTGTCCGTAGCTGCGATGAGGGCCCTGATGCCCTCTTCGTGCAGCGCAGGATTCTCGGCCAGCACCATCAAGACGTCCATGCGGGCGCGATCGCTGCCCAGTCGCTCCCTCGTCATCTTGACCAGGTGGACCTGGGCCGGCGGGCTCAGACTGGGCCTGCCTGCGATCTGCGCAAGCAGGTCGTGCCGGTCCGCATCGCCTGGCAGCCTGCACACGGCCTCGATCTCGGCGATCGTGGTGTCGCCGGAGATCGTCGCGCCCGACGATGGGCCAGACCGTGGCTTGGGTCGATCGCAACTCCCGTCAATGCTGATGACACAACCCGCCAGGAATCCCATCCCGGCAACGGCCAGCCCCATCCAGAACCTCGTTCCCATACGGTGTCTCCACAAAGCGGACCTGTTCACGGGACAGCCACCAGGACCGGGTTTCAGACCCCAAGTGCCGCCTGGGTCGTGTTCTGGCCCCGACTGCCTGGCACATGAGCCTACCCACGCACGGCAGGGGGGTCAAGGGGCCTGGCGGACCATGCAGCCCAGGCCTTACGACCTGCGGATCTCCCAGACCCCTGCGCAGGAACGGGTCAGTCTGAGCCCGCCCTTGAGGGTCTGCCCCTGGAGCTCCAAGTCCCAGGCCTCCTCACCCTGGTCCAGGGTCTGGTAGGTCCCCCTGTCTGCGATCTGCACCCGGCCCAGGCCCTTGTTCACAGGGCCTTCGTAGGTCAGGAAACGGACCGGGTGGTCGGAGATGGGCACGGCCTTGGCCGCACGCTCGAGCAGCTCCGCAGGGGGCAGGTCCAGGCGGAAGGTCTTGAGAGCGCCGCCCTCGTGTTCGAGCATGAGGTCCCAGTGCCTGGGTTCGCCCTGGCGGTCGTGCTGTTGGATCACGAATCGCGGCATCGTCTTGGCCATGGGCTGGGCGTCTACGCCAGCCCCCGGAGCCTCAGGAGGATGTGCCAGTATGCACCGCGTGCGCCTGCGGCAATGGCCCCGGTCAGCTCCGTGTTCTCGTTGTAGTTGTGGTCCTTGGAGTCCGCGTGGCCGGCCTGACCCGCAGGGGCCTCCTCCATGGGCTCGAAGAAGCGCGGGTCCCCTGCGATCAGATCCTTGACCAGGCGGGCGGGGTTGGGGCCGAGCAGGGGGGAGACATAGAAGGTCGGCCGGAACAGGTCCACAGGCCCGTCATACCTGCGGCGGATGCCCGGGTTGGCCTCCAAGGGGCCCTGCGACCGCACGATCCGCTCCATCTCCGTATCCGGGTAGATCCGCACGCCCAGGCTGGTGCCCACGCCGTCCGGTCCGACCTGCCTCATAAAGGCGATGGTCTGGGCCAGGGTCTGGGGCGTCTCTCCGGGACCGCCCAGGAGCATGTCCGTCATCACCGCCATGCCGTGCCCGCGGCAGAGCCGTATCGCCTGCACGATCGCCTCGCGGGCATAGGGCTGGCTATAGACCGCGAGCATCTCAGGGCAGGCCGCATCCGTGGTGAAGTTGATCCCCACGCACCCGGCCCTGCGCATCCAACGGGCGAGGTCCTCGTCGAACGGCACCACGGACAGGTACGCGTACCACCGCACCCTGCGGGCCAGGCCGCGGCGGACCATCTCCTCGCACACGGCCACCGCGTGCTGCCTGGGGATGTTGAACTCCGCGTCGCAGGTGTGGAACACGTCGATCCCCTGGTCTGCCAGGGACTCGATCTCGTCCGCGACCTCCTCAGCGGGCCGCACGCGCAGGGCCGCGCCCTTGGCGAGCGGGTCTGCGCAGTAGATGCATCGGCGATCGCACCCCCGCTTGGTCTCGAACCCGATCTGGCCGCCCCTCTTGAGATAGGTGGCGTGGTCCACCAGGTCCCGTACAGGCGGAACCGTGGGCGACTCGGGCCAGGAGGGCGGGTTGGCCAAGGTCCGGCCTGGGCCCGTGCAGACCAGGCCCGGCACCCGATCGAACCGCGTTGGGCCCGCGAGCTCGCGATAAAGCGAGACGATCGCCCCCTCCCCGTCGCCGCGTATGCCGAAGTCCGCACCCGTGTACCCGACCAGGCGATTCGCGAACAGGGAAAACCCGATCCCCCCCAGCACAAGAGGGGCTGCGGTCAGACCCCGGAGGGTCCGGACGGTCCCGGCCAGGTCAGGTGCAAACCACTGGGCGCTGGGCCAGAAGGAGTCGTCCAGGTTCCGGAAGGACAGCCCAACCAGCCTCGGCTGGTGTCCGGCGAAGTAGTCCTGGAGGGTCTTGCCCGGGTCCTCTACCAGACCCAGGTCCAGGACCTCCACGTCCAAACCCGCGGCCCTGGCTGCACAGGCCACGTACTCGAGGCCCACTGGGGCGATCGGCGGCTGCATGCGGTTGGTGTTGATCAGCGTGAGCATCGGTGCCGCGTCCTGTGCCTACCGGCCGCTCACGCCCAGCAGGCCTGCATAGGCCTGCAGACGGGCATCGTCTGCCCCTGCCAGGACCTGGTTGGCCAGGAGCTTGCCGAGCTGCACCCCTTCCTGGTCAAAGGAGTTGATGTTCCATGCCAGGCCCTGGAACATGACCTTGTTCTCGAAGTGGGCCAGCAGCGAGCCCAGGGCCCTTGGCGTCAACCTATCTGCATAGAGCAGGCTGGACGGACGTTCGCCTTCAAAGGCCTTGTTTGGATTCACATCCTCCTTGCCCAGGGCAAAGGCCACGATCTGGGCGACCAGATTGGCGTTGAGCTTGGTCTGGCTCGTTGTGCCTTCGACCTCGACGTCGAAACGGGTCTGCGCCCGCCTGAAACCGATGAACTGGAGGGGGATGACATCGGTCCCCTGGTGCAGGTGTTGGTAGAAGGAGTGCTGAACGTTGGTGCCGGGCTCTCCGAAGAGGAACGGCCCTGTCGGGTACGCCAGACGCTGGTGGTCGACACTGACGGACTTGCCGTTGCTCTCCATGTCCAACTGCTGCAGGTGTGCAGGGAAACGCACCAGGGCCTGGCAATAGGGCAGCACGGCCGTGGACGGGTAGTTCAGGAAGTTCCGCTCCCAGATCCCGATCATCGCATCCATCAGGGCCGCGTTCTCCCGGATCTTCGGGTTGCATGCGAGCCGGTCCGCCTCGTGTGCGCACTCGAGGATCTCCGCAAAGACCTCCGGGCCCAAGGCCAGAGAGAGGATCACACCTCCGACCGCGCTCGTGGACGAGTAGCGGCCTCCGATGAAGTCGTCTATGAAGAACGCATCCCTGTACTCCTTGGATCGGGCCATGGGGCTGGTCTGGCTGGTCACGGCCACCATGTGCCTGGCCGGATCCACCCCTGCGGAGGTCATCTTCGCCCTGGCCAGCCGCTCGTTCGCCAGGGTCTCCTGGGTGGTCCCGCTCTTGGAGACCACGATGAAGAGGGTGGTCTCCAGGTCCACGCCTGCCAGCACGCCGTTCGCGTCATCCGGGTCCACGTTGGAGATGAACCGGGCCTCCATCCTCAGTTGGCCGCGGTCCCGGGCGTACTGCTCCAGGGCCAGGTACAGGGCCCTGGGCCCCAGGTCCGAACCCCCGATGCCGATTTGTACGCAGGTCTGGAAGGCCTTGCCCGTAGACCCCCTGGCCTTGCCTGCGTGGACGTCGCTGCAGAACCCGGCAATCCTCCTCTGCTGGTCCTGGTAGAACGCCCGCAGGTCCCTGCCCTCGTGGATCACGGGCCTGCCGAGTTGGCCGCGAGCCAGGTGGTGCAGGACCATACGGTTCTCCCCGCGATTGGCGATCCCGCCGTTGTAGATGAACTCGTATTTCTCGATGAGCTGCTGCTCGTCGGCGAGTCGCTGCAGGCCCTCCAGCACCTCGTCGTTGACCTTCTTGGCTGCGTAGTTGTAGGTCAGGCCGCCCCCGGCCGGGATCGAGTACCGCGCGATCCGCTCCGGGGTCAGCAGTGCCTGCGGGTCTATGGCCTCGGGGTCGATCCGTCCGAGGTCTGCAAAGACCCTTGTCCGATCCAGGTTCCTGTACTGCAATGGCATCGATTCGTCTCCTTGAACAAGGTGGCCCCCATTGTGCGCTACACCCCCCCCGAAGTCAAACCCACCCCGGGGTCAGACCTTAAC
>JAGOQT010000116.1 GCA_018007255.1 Phycisphaerae bacterium
GCGTGGACTGCTGCTCGAGCACCGGGTCCACGCGCAGGAGCTTGGCGTCGTTCCCGGTCCCGATCACGAGGCGCTTGCCCACATGGCCCATGCAGAAGAACACCGCATTCTCGCCCGCCACCTCGGTGACATAGCCGTCCCGGGTGATCCGGACCAGGCGGCTGGCCGTGTCCGGCCTGTCCGCCCGACGGACCGGCTGGGTCCGCTGGGGAGGCCCCTCGGAGGCCGGCTCCTTCCTGGTGTTGGCCACCTGCAAAGACCTGCTGGCGGTCCGCTCTGCGTCCGGGGGGTCGCCGGCCGGCCGGCTCGGCTCCGGCCGGCCGGGCCCGGAGGAGGCGGGCCTGGACTCGGCCCGGTCGGAGGGTGCAACCCGGGCGGATGCGCCCACGGCATAGAGATCCGCACCCTGCCCGAAGGCACTCTCCGCAAAGACCAGGCCCGTGATCTCGGGCTGGGGGCCGTCGTAGAGGATGGAGGCGGTCCGGTCCTGGAGACGGATCCTGTAGATCAAGCCACGGCTGTCCGTGCCCGCGTACAGAGAGCCGTCTTCACCGAGGGCGAGGGACAGGATGTTCTTGTCGGGGCAGTCGTACACCAACTCGGGCTTCTCGGCCAGGGGGGGGAGTTGGTAGATCCTGCCCTCGGGCCCTGTGCCGAGGAAGACCGTGCCGGCCTCGTCCACGGCCAAGGCGAACACGTACCGGGCGTCCGGGACCTCGCAGAGCGTCTCCGGGCCCCGGTCCGTCAGGCGGACCAGGCGGGCCCGCGATCCGCTGAGACCCACCAGGAGTCTGCCCGCCAAGTCGGCGGCCATCGCGAACACGTGCTCGTTGGTCACCCGGTTGGGCTCTCCGGAGGTCCGATCGTTGGGGTCGCCATCCTGGTCCGGTACGGGGTAGACCTTCGTGAGCCGGTCCATGGCGTACTCGTAGACCGCGCCGTTGGGGCCCGTTCCCAGGTACACGGTCCCGCCGCTGACCACGAGGCTGTTCACGGACCACGCGCCCTCCAGCCGGTCGATCAGGGTCTTGGCCGCCTGGCCGAGCTGAATCGTGCCCCGGGAGCCCACGACGACGTCGCGGACGTCCCCCTTGGACAACTCCTGTCCGCTGACGTGGCGGTGGGTCCTGCTGGTGACGGCCAGGGCGTCTGCGTGGGCCGCGCCCACGACCAGGGCGCAGGATGCCATGCGCAGGGCCCAGGGCCGCAGGGCCCGCCTCCCAACGGGGGTGTTCTGCCGCGCGTTGCGTCCGGTCTCCGAGTTCTGGGTTCTGAGTCTGGGCATCTTGACTCCTAAACGGAATCCTTCATCTGTGCACACCCCGGACCGGATCAGGGCTTCTCGACCCGGATCTTGAGGGTCTCCCTGTCCTGGGGGATCGTATCGACCGACAGGCTCCTCTCCACCCAGGGCTGGATGGGCTGGACTGCGGTCGTCTGGTTCCGGGACTCCAGGACTAGGGCCTTGGTCGCGGGCAGATCAGGCAGCTCGTGTCGCTCCACCGCGAGGCCCCGGGCAGGCAGCTCGAGCAGGCAGTAGAGCCGGTCCCGCCTGAGGCTCAGGAGGTACTCCAGGGCCTCCATCAGGGAGTCCGTGTCCCGGGCGACGAACCGATAGGGAGCCTGGCGCCTGAGGAACTGCAGGTACTCCGACGGGCCGCACACGGTCAGGGTGTACTCCCCGGGCTCCAGGTGCTCCGGTATGGGGATCCGGAACTGGACCCTCCGTCGGACCGCCGGATAGGACTCGACCACGGTCCCCACCACGAGTTCGTCCCCCGGCTTGACCTTCCTGTCCGCCACCTCCAGCCCGTCCAGCGTGGAGACCCGGTTCTCGCCGGACACGTCCACCGAGAAGTCGAGTTTGCGGAGCTTGATTTCTTTGAATGGGTTGTCCAGCAGGAGGGCCGGGACGCCCGCCCCATCGGACACCAGATCGCTCAGGGTCTGGCCGGAGGAGACGTTGGCGAAACGAAACACGCGGCCCGTGTCCGTCTCGACCGTCCCGGCATAGGTGATCGTATGGTCCGGCGGCAGATCGCCGAAGGCCAGGCAGGCCCCGGTCAGCACGGTCCTGACGAGATCAGATGTGAGGGCCTTGTGGCAGGCGAGGCGGCACTGGAAGGTGCGGTTCCGGGCCTGCGTGAAGTGGTTGACCTCCACCCGGATGGGGAGGGTCTGGGCCTGTCTGCCGATGTGCCCGACGACGCCCCTCGGTTCATCCTGGGTCAGCGCGCCGACAATCTCCACCACGCTGCCGAGTTTGAGGGATTGGGTCATCCTGGACACCACGGTGTGGACCCTGGCCGTGGCCAGGGGCAGCTCCACCGGACCGTAGCCCAGGAAGGCGTGGCCGAAACCGTAGACCCGGTCCCCCTCGACCTCGGTCACGGTGCCCAGCACCGCCATCCGGATGTCTCCGTCCACCAGGGGGACCATCATGGGCGCGCCCGGGACCAGGGCCGCCTTGTCCGAGTCGCCGCCGGGTTCGCCCTGCCCGCCGACCGAGAGGGTCGCCGCCAGACCCATGGACTCCAGCCAGGCGACGGTCTGTTCGCACGCGGCCTGGGGCAGGCCTGAGACCGCAAGGATGCACGGCACAGGGGTCTGGCCCGCGGCGCGGTCCCGGGGGGCGAGGCGGGACGGGCGGACCTGCGTCTGGACCCGGGTCAGGTCGATCGGCTGGGAGTAGTCCAGGCCAGAGGGCGTGCCACCGGAGGCCCCGGTCCGGGCCGCTGCATGGCCGACCTGCAGCATCTGCCGGATCGGGGTGACCCCGTACAGGGGGTCCTTGCTGTAGGACCAGCCCAGGGCCAGGGCCCCGGCCATACGCCCGTCCAGGTACACAGGGGATCCGCTGCACCCGCTGACCGGCCCTGTGCGGATGAACCGCTCATCGGTCCCCATGACCAGGATCGTGTCCAGGCCGGGCTCGATGTTGCGCACGATGCTCACCACCCGCACGCCGAACCGCTCGGGCTGGGCCCCGGAGTAGCAGGTCAGACAGTACCCCTCCATGCCGGGCCGGATCTCGTTGATGTCGATGTACCGACCGGGGTCCCAGGCCGATGGCGCGGGATCCTGGACCGGGCGGGCGTCCTGGCCGAACACAAGGGGCGTCATGCACACGGCAAGGGCTGCAGCCAGGGCCGCAACGGCCTGCGCGCGCGGAGTGCGGACTGCCGGGATCGGTTGCCTGGCGATGGCATTCGCCATGGTTGTCCTTTCAAGGGTCGAGAGAAACGCGGATCTTAATCCGGGCCCAGGCCCATTGCAAGCCCAAACGGGTTCTGCTAGAATGCGCCCTTACCCTTGTACCTGACGGGGCTTCGCGTCAAGACCGACCCCTGGTGCAGAGGGTGGGTTTGACGAACGGAGACCTCCATGAAGTCCGATCATCGCCACGAGCTGAAGAGCAACGAGCTGGCCCAATGGATAGCGGATCTGCCCGAGTGGGCCAGGCAGAACAGCCGAACGATCCTGATCACCTGCGGGGTCGTGGTGGCCTTGGTCCTGGCGTATGCCTGGTACCACTACGAGAAGAACGTCGCATCGGTGAACCGTCGCGTCCAGTTCTCGGAGATGGCGAATCAACTGTACGCCCACAAGCGACAGGCGGCCCAGGGCGGCACCCAGGGCCAGGACCTTGCGTTCACGCTGCTCCAGTCCGCAGACAGCCTGGGTCAGTTTGCCGGGAAGTCCCGCGACAGGGCCGCGTCCGCCCTGGCCCATCTCAAGCGAGCGGAGGCCATCCGGGCCGAGTTGCACTACCGCCCGGCCCCGACGCCGGACCAGGTTGCCCGCCAGGTGGAGTTGGCCAAGACCAGCTACCAGCAGGCCCTGGACAAGGCGGGCGACCAGGTCTCCCTGAGAGCGGCTGCCCAGTACGGCCTGGGTCTGTGCGCAGAGGAGACCGGGGATCAGGCCCAGGCCAGGCAGATCTACCAGCAGATCGTGGCCGATGCCCGTCTCAAGGGGACCGTGGCCCAGGCCGCTGCAGGGTATCGTCTCAAGACCATGGACGACTACACCGGATCGGTTGTGTTCAGGCCCGGTCCGGAGCCTGTGTCGCAGCCCGCGCCGGCGGTGATCGCCCCTGCGGGTCCCAATGCGGTGCCGACCCCCGCGGGTCCCAACGCCGTACCGGTCCCTGCGGGCCCCAATGTCTCCTCGGCACCGGAGCCGGCCCCGGTCCAGCCTCCGCCTGCAGGCCCCAACGCCCCGGTCCGGTAGCCCTTGCCTTGCGATGGACCCGTCGGACCAGGACAGCCTCAGGCCACTGACCCTCCGTGTGGGTGACAACCTCAAGGACCGCCGGATCGACAAGTACCTCCACGGACGCTTCGGCCACATCAGCCGCCGTTCCATGCAGGAGGCGATCAAGGCCGGGCGGGTCCGGGTCAACGACAGGATCGTCAAGTGCAGCTACCAGGTCAGCGCAGGGGAGAGGATCGACCTGGTCCTGCCCGAGCCGCCCCCCAGGGAGATCACCCCGGAGGACATCCCCCTGGACGTCCTGTATGAGGACGACGACCTGATCGTCCTGAACAAGCAGGCGGGGATCGTGGTCCACCCCGCGAGGGGGAACCGCCGCGGCACGCTGGTCAACGCCCTGGTCCACTACGCGGACCGCCTGTCCAGCGGTCTGGGCGAGTTCAGACCGGGTATCGTCCACCGTCTGGATCGGAACACCACGGGCGTGATGGTCGTAGCCAAGACCGATACGGCCCAGTGGAGGATCGCAACCCAGTTCGAGAGACGCCAGGTCGAGAAGGTCTACCTGGCCATCGTGCACGGAACCCCGCCCCTGGACGCGGATCGGATCAACGCCCCGCTGGGCGTGCACCCGACCATCCGCGAGAAGCACGCGATCCGGCCCGAGTCGGGAAAGCAGGCCGTGACCGCGTACAAGGTGCTCGAGGCCTTTCGCGGCTTCTCCCTGCTGCAACTGACCCCCAAGACGGGCCGGACCCACCAGATTCGGGTCCATCTGTCCTATGTCAAACACCCCGTTGTGGCGGACCAGACCTATGGCGGCAAGCAGGTCTATCCGTGGCAGCTGCGGGATGGCGAGCCCGCGGTGGAGGAGCCGGTGATCGCCCGCTGCGCGCTCCATGCGTTCCAGATCGGGTTCACCCACCCGACGACAGGCCAGCAGGTCCATTTCGAGGCCCCCCTCGCCCCGGACATGCAGGCCCTCCTGGAGATGCTCAGGCAGTACAGGAAGGGATCCTAGGAGCCTGTCGGACTTGCGGCAGCAATTTGTGTGGCACGACAGGCTCCTAGCGCGCAGGCGTGGCCTGGCGCGGAAGGAAGAACAGACCGGGCGTCCCGGGTGTCCCGTCGATCTTGTAGGGGGTCAGATCGGACCTCCTCACGATGACCCACATGGGCATCACATCAGAAGAATGATACCGCTCTACGTGGGTGTCCGCGAATACGGCCTTCAGCGTGACCTTGGGGAGGCCCTCTGCGTCCGGGGGCACCTTGCCGGACCCTGGGGTTGCGGAGATCCACCGGGCCACATCCGCCTTGTCGCCCACGATGGCCCCGTCGAAGGGCTCGCAGCTCGCGTAGGCGTAGCTGGGGGGGATGTCCCAGCCGTTCCCATAGCCGAGGTGGTCGCACGCCAGGAGCTGACTGAATCCCCGTCCCGAGGCGGGTCCCCAAGGACCCCTGAACATCCGTTTCGTCGCCGGGTCGAGCAGACCTTCGTAGTTCCAGAAGTAACAGAACGAACCCGTCATGACCTCCCTGGTGGAGGTGGTCGTGGCCGGGTTGTCCCAGTCTTCCCCCGCATCCCACATCTGCTGCAGGTACCCGCACTCCGAAGGGGCGCTGGGACACGAGAACACGTCGGCGTCGTCGATGTAACCTCGGAGATAGGCGCTCATGGACCGGTAGACCACAGGTGTCCGCTTCTCCGGACCGACCAATCGACGGGGGTCATACCAGGTCCAGTACTCGCCTGCGCCGATCGTGGCCACCGAAGGCGGGTACCGATCGTCGTGGTCGTTGGCAAAGGCCAGTAACTGGGAGGCCACCTGCCTCAGGCTGGAAGAACCCTTGAGCTGGAGGACCTTGGATCGGGCCAGGTTGAGCGCAGGGACCGTCACCGCCATCAGCGCAGAAAGGATACCGATGACCACCAACAGCTCCACGAGCGTGAACGCTGTCCTGTGACCGGCACCCTGAACAGGCGGTGCTCTTAACGCGTCCATGGGTTCGTCCTCCGAACCGCTTCTGTGGATATCGCGTACGTACTGCCGGAAACAGCGGTATTATAGCGGCTTATCGATCCGCCTGCAAGGGCTTGCCCAAGTTATTTTTTCGGACTGGGTTCTGGGGCATGGCAGGGGCCGGTCAGGCCTGTGTGGACCTATGTCCTGGGTCACAGCGACAGGTCGACCGGGGTCGTCGTTGCGCGGAGGTCTGCTGTGCTGTATGGGCTCCGGCCCCCGGACAGGCGGGGAGGGCTCATGCTGGCGTACCCGGTGCCCCCGTCGGCACCCAGGTTGAGGCGGCCCCCGTTCTCGCTGGGCTCCTCTGTGGGGTAGATGCTCGGATCGCCCGCGTCAATACAGGGACTGGTCTGGTCGTCCACCACCCAGACGTTGTGGAGGGGCCAGTACCGTCCGTACCTGGACTGGAGATGGAAGTCCCCCTGATCCGGGTTCACGAAGAGGGGCGCCCTGCGGATGCTGCCCGCGCCCCCGGCCTGTTCCGGGCGCTCGATGCAACTGTACTGTGCCTGGCAGTTCTGCAGGTCGGCCTTGGTGTTTTCCCAAAGGATGCAGTGGGAGATGGTGGGCTGGGCATTTTCCAGTACTGCGATGCCCACCCCGCACCGGACGATCGTCAGGTGGCTCAGGGTCGGGGCCCCCGTGTGGCACAGGATCCCTGCCTCGGGGCAATCTCGGATGACCAGGTTGCGCAGGACGCTGGAGGGCCCCTCCTGGTGGTATAGGGAGAAGGCATACCCCCCCTGCGAGGCGATCACCGTGGCCGGGTCTGCCGCGCTCTGGATGGTGATGGCCTTGCCTGCGAAATCCACCTCCTCCCGGTATGTACCCGGCCAGATCAGGACTGCATCCCCGTCCCTGGCCATGCCCACTGCCTTCTGGATCGAAGCCAGGGCTGTGTCGGGCGAGAGCCCGGTGTTCTGATCACTGCCCCCAGCCAGGTCCACATGAAAGACCAGGGGCCCTGATCCCTTGCTGGCCTCCGGGGTCCCGCCTGTGCATCCCATGTCCACCCGGTCTCCATTCGGTGTCGGCTCCGGTCCCACGCCGTCACCCGGATCGCCTGCGTCTATGCAGGGGCTGGTGACCCAATCGTGGACCCACATGCCGGCCTGGGGATCCCAACGGCCTGCAAAGGACAGCAGGCGGATGTCTTGGGAGTCCCCTGCGAAGGGACTGGCGAACAGCGGATCGGCGTTGATGTTCCCCTCTCCCGCCATCCCTCCCTGGACGTCCGAGTAGCGGACGACTAGGCCCGAGGCCCCGGCCCCGGCCCTGGCGATCTCGTCGGTCCCATTGTCCCACACGATGCAGTTCTTGACCGTGACGGCCTCAGAGACCGGTTGCGTCAGGCTGACGAACAGGCCGGCCCCGGCCCGGTCCGCGGTGTTGCCCGTGATCGTGCAGTGGATGATGCTGGCCGGGGTGTCGATGCACGCGATGGCCCCTCCTGAATCGACCGCGGAGTTGTGCGTGAACAGGCTGTTTCGGAGGGTCGGCCCCTGGACCGAGAGGCCGGGGGTGCCCTCCATGAACAGGCCCCCGCCCTTGTTGTACGTGGTCGAGCCGGCGATGGCCACGTTCGACTCGAAGGTGCAGTGCTCGATCGTGGTCCCGCCGTCGTCTGTGAGAAAACACCCGCCCCCGGCCCCGCCTGCGCTTAGGGCGTAACTGGCGGCCTCGTTCTGGTAGATCCGGCAGTGCCGGATCAAGGGGCGGCCTCCCTTGACGTAGATCCCCCCGCCCTGGCCGGGTCCGGTGGTTCCGATGGCCTGGCAACGGCGGATGTGGCAGTTTGAGAGGGTCGGGCTGCTGTTCTCGCAATAGACTCCGGCCCCGGCCGGGGCCCGGCCGTTGACGATCGTGAACCCGTCCACGATCGCGTCCCGAGACTCGCCTTGGTCGAAGAGGAATGCGCGGCCCTGCTCTTCGCAGTCAATCACGCAACGTTCAGGACCGTTTGCGCTGACCAGACAGATGTCCTTGCCCCTGAACCGGAGGTCGCGGTTGCCCGGGCCGGCATAGGTGTTGTCGGAGACCACGATCCGGTCTCCACTCTGGGCCCTGTCCAGGGCCTCCTGCAGGGTCCTGGCGTCCTGGGGGACGTAGAGCGTCACACTGGGTCTGGTGATCTCGATGGTCAGGTTGTCCACCACAGCCAGGGTCCCCGTGAGGAGGAGGTAGCGATTGTCCCTGAGATCTCCGAGGTGGACCTGACATCGGCCCGGGCTCAGGGCCCTTGGGGTCGACCAGGTGGTGCCGTCCGCAGAGACCGTGTACAGGAGGTAGCCCGTGGCGGGCCTGCTGGGGTCGTCCGTGCTCAAGAGCTGCACGTCCAGACCCAGGTTCACCGTGACCGGATCGGCCCAAACCCGGTCGTCCGGGAGCACGGGGATCGCGTACCCAAGGCTGGCCGGCTGGCCGCTGTGGTCCCGGAAGAGGATCGCCCGATCGCCTGCCTGGGGGGTCCAGTAGGCCAGGTATGGCTGGGTGGGCGGGAACGCGCCCTTGACCCAGAACACGGAGTGGATGAGGCTCTGGTCCATGGCCAGGTCTTGGGAGCAGTCGTCCTCGTACCGGTACAACACGGTCGCTCCCCCTGCGGGATAGACCGTCCCACAGGACAGGATCGCCATCAGCGTGGAGATTACCGGTCCCCTCATCTGAATCGAGGCCTCACCTCTATGGATGGAGCTGGATGAGCCATCATGACAGCCCTATCGACCGTTCCACGTCCAAGCTGCAATGGGGTCCGCTCCTGCGAGTGTCCTAAAACCCGTTCTCCGTGCCGCGCACCCTCATCCCTGGAGGTCGACCTTGTCGGGCTGCAAGGCCTGGGATAGCCCCCGTCGGCCGGGGCCGTTCTGCCCTGGTCAGGGCTGCCCGAGCGAACCGTCTGCCAGCCGGCCCAGCCAGAGCAGGCCCATGTGCTGGCCTTGGGGTCCTTGGGCCAGTCGGGTCTGAGGCGGGGAGAACTGTCTTCCCAGGCCCGTGATGTCCTGAAGATAGGTGAACACCAGCCTGCCGACCGATTGGTCCCCCTGGAGGAAGTCGATCCGGTCCACCACGTCTGTGTCCAGATCAATCGTGTACACGGCCCGCAGGGACGTGGACAGGTCCACATCGACCTGGACCTGGCCTGCGCGGGGTCCGGGGGTGGTCTTGAACCAGACCTCCTGCTCCGCTGCGTCCCGGCGGACCACGTCGACGGTGTGGAGACCTTCCCACGGCCGTGGCAGGCCTTGGAAGAAGCTGCCCGCAGGGAAGACCGACTGGCCGCCCCCGTCCAGAGCGAGCCTCGCCCTGCCGTCCAGGTTGTCCTGGACCACCAGGTCGCCGACCTTCAGCTGCAGCCACGGTCTGAGCCTCTGATAGCTCTGGTAGACAAAGGGCAGCCGGCCCTGCCCAGAGACCGCCTGGCCCCGGACCTGCCCTTCGATCCGGAAGAAGGTCCACCCCCGCTTGTGCATCTCGTCGCGGCGGTCGTCCTGGACCACGTCCATGGGCCAGTCGGACTGGAAGTAGTCCTCGTCGGATACGTTGGGGTTGCGGAACACCTCAGGGCGAGCAGTGCCATTGACCTTGTCATAGGCGACCTGGACCAACAGCCCCCTGCCCGTGGCTCGCGTGGAGGGAACCAGTGCCGGGCGGCCTTCCACCCGGTCCAGGAACTCCCTCATGGCCGGGTTGTCCGTGGGCAGGCGCGTCACACTCAGGTCTGCGGGCCAGCAACGGTGGTTCTGGATCCGAAGGGTCTGGCCGTCGAAGGCGTAGTTGGCCACGGCGTTCTGGAGCACGATGAGGCCCTGATCGGCCTGGGCCCTGAGCAGGAGAGGACCGCCCGGTCCTTCGGGCAGGAAATACCAGTGCTTCTCAGGCTGGTCGATCCGTGCGCCCAGGAGACTGGCCACGTAGGATTGGGCTGCGGGATTCGCAATGGGGCCCTGGTCGCGGGGGCCGAGCAGATCGGGCCCCACGGTCACGCCCAGACTCACCGCGCCCGCTGCGGCCAGGGAGACCACTGCGGCCTTGCTCGTGGCCAGGCCCGCCAGCGTGGCTGCCAGGCCCACATCCACGGCTGCGGCCCCAACCGTGACCTGGGCAGCGACCGCCTCGGAGGGGGCCGTCATCTGCCCAAACAGGACCAAGGCCCCCAGCAGCGACCCCCTCTTGAGGCCGTTTCGGGCCAGTTGCCTCTCCAGGGCCTTCTTGGCCCTGAGAAACAACATCCGGCCCCCGAACTCCGTGCACCCCATGGCCTGGGCGATCTCGGCGTAGGACAGGCCGTCGTAGCAGCGCATGACCAGTACGGCCCTGTGGCTGGTCTTCAGGCTCTTCATGGCCGCGCTGACGACCTCTTTGATCTCCTGGGTCACGAGGTTCTCGATGCCCTCTTGAGGATCGGACACGTCCTCGTCCGGCCTGGTCTGGAGCGCGACGGCCCTTCGGTGGGTCTGTTCCGACCGCTAGTGGTGGCGGAGCTTGGTCGTGGCGATTCCGTACAGCCACGGCCCGAACCGGGCGGCGTTTTTGAGTCTTCCC
>JAGOQT010000117.1 GCA_018007255.1 Phycisphaerae bacterium
GCTCAAGCCCAACTACTCCAGGGGCGCGGGGGAGTGCGTGTCCCTGTCCACACTATACGCGGCGGCCGCCTTCATCGTGTGCGGTGTGCCGTTGGACGACCTCTTCATGGTCCTGACCCCCCTGCACTCCCAGAACTTCATCGACCTCGGCGACGGGGTCCTGACCAACAACCGCCGTCTGGTCACCAAGGCCATGTGGTTCAACGGAACCGAGATCTCCAACAAGGCCCAGCGGGCCCTGCGAAACGAACAAGTCACGATCGTGGCCCACGGCACGGGCCACATCCACTGCCTGTACGATCAGGCCACCATCGACCCGCGCGCCTACGACCGACTCAGCAGGCGTCTGGCCGCATACCTGACGGCCGATCTGAACCTCCTGAGCTTCACCAGCTTCCTCCGCACACACCACGAGTATCAGCAGTACTTCCAGGTCTGCCGCGACTGCCACGGCACTCCCCAGTTCGTGAAGGCCGAGGTCCTGTATGCCTATGAGCACGGCAGCAAGTATCGGGTGGGCGACGAGACCTTCGAGAAGCTCATAGCCGATGTGCAGGACGAGGACTTCGTGCCCTCCCCCATTCCGGGGCGTCTCCGGTGCGACGAGGTCTGTGCCCTGATCGACAAGAGGGCCTGGCGACTCGATGACCCCGCAGACCTCAGCCTGCTCCAGCAGGCCCTGGACCCGGTCATCCCGGACACAGAGCAGTTCGTTCGAGCCCTGGCGGACTTCCTGCAGGTCAAGGCCAAGCTCCCCTCCGTGGACAAGGCCTTCCGTCCGGTCGAGCCGATTCGGTTGTCCCAGGACATGGATCGGCAACAGGTCATCGATGCGCTCCGGGCCCAGCGCAAGGCCAATCCTGTGGCGGACCTGGCCTTCCACGCCTATCGGGACATGGCGACCTGCGAATGGGAGCCGTTCGTCAAGGCCGCGGTCGAGCGATCCCCGGTCTGTCTGGACATGGTCAAGGGCCGGTCCCTCGATGAGGTCTACACCTGGCTTCAAGACCTGCCCCAGGCATCCATCTATGACGCCCAGCGACTGGCCCAGCCCGACGAGGTGGCCAACTACGGGACCGGGGACGGCCTGGAGAAGGCATTCCTCCTGGCCAGCGTGATCCGTAGGAGAGATCCCAGCCAGGCCGTGACGCTCCACGCTGGGCCGGATCGTGCGATCGTGAAGGCAGACAAGGAGTACCGGTTCCCGTCTGCCAAGGGCCTGCGTCAAGAGGTCCAGATCAAGCCGTCGGGTGAGATCCGATGTCACCTGGGCTAGCCACTTGAAGGGATGTCCATGCCCATGAGGTGAAGCGTCCGCTGGTCGGGCACGCCCTCGAAGTACTTGCCGAGTAGACCCTCGAACACCGAGCCTGGACCCGACACCCGTGCGAACAGAGTGGCACACGACCGCAGCTTCATGTCGTCCGGGGAGCCGAATATCTCGTACGCCGATCGCCCATGGACACCGACTACTGCCTCGCAGCATTCCACCAGCCGAGGTCCGAGAACCGCATGCCGCAGATAAGCCTCGGCCTCGGCAATGCTCTTGATGGCATACCGCCGGGAGGTCGAACTGAATCCAAGACCATCGAACTGCGGGAAGATGTACCACATCCAGTGCGACCGCTTTCGGCCGGCGCGAATCTCGGACAACGCCTGATCGTAGTCTTCCGCTTGGGCTTGCACGAAACGGTTCAGGTCGTGCGAGTCGTTCCCATCCACTTCGCGTGCCTCCTGGTCCCCCGACCGCTTGCGGCCGGATCGAACTCCAACGATGAGCTACCGCGTCTCGGACATGGTCTGCCACATCACTTCGACTCAGTCGGCATTCTGCCGCGCAGCAGGCCAATGCCCCCGCGGACCAGCAGAACGAGGCCGGCTGCAACCAAACCCGTCACCACTCCGTGCCTGAGGTCGCCATTGACGACGAAGTGGTAACCGGCAACGCCCAAAAACAGCCCGATAGCCAGCCCGCAATGAGTGGCAATGGACTTCGCTCGTTTCATGGTGGAGTCCTCAAGCACTACCGGACTCCGCGCACCATCGCCGATCGGAGGGCGCATTCGGATGCTCTCGGTCCAGGGTGTCAGGCATCACAGTATTCTGTGCGCCGCAGACCGTCAAGGCCGTCTCCCAGAATCCACCTTGGCCTCTCAGAAAGAATTCGCTTGCATGAAGCCAATCCACCGTAGAGCCTGTGTCCTGGTTGGGGTCGGCATTGTGGTTGATCGTGGTCGCCTGCGCAGATGAGGCTGGAACTCGGGCTCCTGAAGCCAGAGGTCAGAATATGGATGACGGAGGCATGATTGGGGTAGTCTGTCTTCACTTCTGGCTTCCGGCTTCCGGCTTCCGGATTCTGGCTTATACTGTCTCAACACCAGCAGGCAGTCTCAATGGACACAGACCACCAGGTCTGACAGGTGGTCTGCATGAGATGGGGCATCCATGGACGTGGCATTTGTCAGGACTCCGAGGTACATCTGGCCCTTCAATAGCGAGACCAGTGCGTTCTGGCAGCCCTTGGGGCTGATGTCCCTGGCAGCTCACGTCGAGAGGACCTTTCCGGACTGGCGGGTGCGGATCATCGACTGCCCGGGCAGCCGGATCGGGTGGAAGAGCCTGTGTTCGTTGCTCGAGTCGGACTGGCCGGATGTGGTCTGCATGGGCGAAGAGACGGTCTCGTCGCACGAGGCCCTGCGTCTGGCGGCGTGGGTCAAGGGCCTGCGGCCCAAGACTGTGGTCATAGCGGGAGGGGTCTTCTTCAGCCATGCGGCAGCCGAGTCGATGCGTACAAGGACCATCGACTATGTGGTCCACGGGGAGGGCGAGTGGACCCTGGCGGATCTGCTCTCGTGTCTGGCCCGAGGGGACGACGTGGCCCAGGTGCAGGGGATCTCCTATGTCCGCGATGGGCAGGTCCGGAGGACCGCCCCGCGTCCGCTGATCCCGGATCTGGACGCCCTGCCCATGCCGGCCTGGTCCAAGGTCCCCATGCACGAGTACGGCCTGGGCTCCAAGAACCACCCGGGATTGGTGTCCATAGAGCACAGCCGTGGATGCATCGATCGGTGCAGCTTCTGCATCCTGTGGAGGCACATGGGCAAGGTCTCCGAGGACGGGCGCAGCGTAACCCCCTCGTTTCGCACCAAGAGCCCTGAGCGGTCCCTCGACGAGGTCCGGCAACTGATCCACGACCATGATCGCCATACGTTCGGCTGGGTCGATCCCACCTGGAACGCGGATCCTGTGTGGACCGACCGGTTCTGCGGCCTGCTGCTCAAAGAGGACATCCGGATCCGCCAGACCGCCTGGGTCCGCGCAGACTGCATCATCCGGGACCACGAGTCCGGGGTCCTGGCAAAGGCCGTGCGAGCAGGGCTCTGCCAGGTCATGCTCGGGATCGAGCGATCGGACGAGGCCAGCCAGAGGGCCTTGGGCAAGCATGCCAACGGCCCTGAGGTCACGGCCAGGGCCATGGAGATCCTGCGGGGCTACCCCAGCGTCTTCACCATCGGCTCGGTGATCTTCGGGCTCTGGGATGAGTCCAGGAGGTCTCTGAGGCACCTCTCGAGGTACTGCAACCGGATCGGCATGGACTTCTGCTTCTTCATCCCCCTGACCCCCAATCCCGGCACAGAGGTCTACGAGCAGGCCCGGGCCAAGGGCCTCATCGAGGTCGAGGACCTGCGGGCCTACAACTTCCATACGCCGGTCATGAGGACCCGGCGATTCTCCGCAGGGCAGCTGGAGCGGTTCTACGGCCGGTGCGTGTTCGGCGTGGATTACCATCGGCTCCTACACCACGTGCGGCGCATGGCCCGGGTCCGCGACCCGAGACGACGCCGGGTCTACAGGTCCCTGTCCAGATACGGGATGCACATCGGGACCCGCTACCTCTTGAACCGGCTCCGCCATCCGTTCTCCAATCACCCCACCCTCTTCTCCCGAAGGCCTGCCTGGTACGACGCATGAACCCCGTGCACGCTCTATTCAGTCTGATCTGCCATCAAGACCCGGACCGGTCCTTCACGATCGCAGGCACGGTCCTGCCCTGCTGCCAGAGGTGCACGGGCCTGTACCTGGGTCTGGCCGTGGGCCTGATGGTCCAACTGCTGAGCGCATCATACAAGAGGGGCCTGCCGCCCAAGGGCATCCTCTATACCCTGATCGCCTGTCTGCTCGTCATGCCCGTGTTCGGCTTCCATCTCCTGGACCCTGGGCCGGGGTGGAGATTCTGGACCGGCTTGATCTACGGCGATGCCCTGGCCTATCTGCTCCTGCCCGCTGTGTTCACAATCGCCACGCGGGGCACGGCCGTGGGGCCCTACACGCCGCGTTCCGCAATGGCGTTCTGGGCACAATTCGCCTTTGTGAACGCCCTGCCCCTGTGGTTTCCCGTGCAATCCGCGGCCTTCGTTTACGCGGTGCTCGCACTGGACCTCGCAGGGGCCTTGGGTGTCATCCTGTGCCTGGCTGTGTGCCTGGCAGTCATCGTACAAACGGCGTTGGGCCGTTTCCTTTTGAAAGGGGATCTCCATGCAACCCGTCCATCCTAGAAGGATCTCTTTGCGCAATGCCTGGTGGGCCGTGCTGGCCGCCCTCGTCTGCATGGTCGTGTACATCCTGGGGTGTGTCCTGTCCAAGCCCGCATGGTCGCCGGACTCCTCCCAGGTGGCCCTGCTCGTGACACCCCCCGGCGATGATCCCAACCTCAGCGCGGTCTTCCTATACGACGTCAAGGCCGGCACTCACCGCCTCCTGGACCAGGTCCCTGCGGAGGGGGTCCTGTCCGGCCCGGCCTGGTCCCCGGACGGGAGGTGGATCGCCTACTGCCGTGTCGAGCCCTCCGCGGGTCCCAACACCCCAGACCAGACCGCCCATGGGCCCGATCCTGGGGCAGCCGATGCCGTGCTCCCAGGCCTCCTCCTGGACGTACTCAAGGAGGGGCAGGAAGGCGAGGCCGCCGGCCTGGACATGAAGGTCATGGTGGCCTCACCCGACGGCAAGGAGAGGAAGGTCCTGTGTACCGCTGCGTGGGCCGGCAAGAGGGACGACCTCCGCAGCGTGATGGCCACGGGCCCGACCTGGTCCGAGGACTCCAGGCACCTGTTCTACTCGCAACCCCTGGGCCGGGCCTTCTCCGTCATGGACCTGGACGTGGCCACGGGCCGGTCCCAGGCCCTGCTCGTGAGCTCCACTGGTGAAGCGGTACCGTCTCCTGACGGCCGGTGGGTGGCCACACTGCTTTCCGATGAGTCCAAGCGGCCGGCCCTGGTCCTGGCCAGGGCCGACGGACGGATGCACAAGTATGTCCGACTGGACCTCGAACTTGAAGATGAGGCCGACCTCTTCCTCCTGTCGGGCCTGTCTTGGCTCCCTGACTCCGGCCGCGTGCTCGTCTCAGCAGGCCAGTCCATGCACGTGGTTAACGCAGACACGGGCGAGGCCCGCGCCTATCGAGACCCGGACACGGACCAGATCGCCTATGGCGTGCCCTCTCGTGCTGGAGACACCGTCTTATACCTCTGCGGCCTTGAGAAGGGCGAGCCCAGTTCGGCGGACGAGGACATCGAACTCCGGTCCCTGACCCTCAGGAATGGGCGGACCAAGAAGATCCTCCGGCTCTCCGAAGGCATGGGTCTCAAGAGCGTAGGCCGGTTCTCCGTGTCTCCGAACGGGAAGCTCATCCTCTTCAGGGGCACCACCCAGGACCCGGCAGGCCGTGAGAAGACGGTCCTGGTCCTGTGGGACGGCAAGCGGACCCGGACCATCGACACGGACCCCTGGCTGGCCGAGCTCCGGGGGTCCATGTGAGGGCCAAGTCTGCCTTTCCAGGCTGGAGATCCCGTCTGAGCCTGCGGATGCCCCCTACCGGCCCTTCATCATCCGGTTGAAGTGACGCTGGGCCTCGACCACGGCGGCCCGCATCAGGTCTTCTGCCTGGGCCGTGTCTCTGTCCGCCAGGGCCTTGAGCAGGGCCCTGGTCTTCAGCTCCGCAGCGGCCTTCGCACAGGCCTCCCAACTGAGCACACTCCGGACCACGCGGTCGATACCCTGGTCCGCGTTGTCATAGGGCCGGGTCTGCATGTCGTGGCCCTTCCACCTCGCAAAGCCGGCGTCTGCGATCAGACCCGCGATGGCGATGTTCATGCCGTTGACCCGCGCGCCGTGGTCGATGTCGTACTTGCCGGGCCCGCCCAGGATGATCCCGTCGTTGTACCCCTGGCTGTTCAGGTGCATGTGCACCATCATGTCGTTGTCCAGCTCCTCGACCGTATCCGCCACGTGGTCCAGGCCGATCATCTCGGAGTGCCCGAACTCCTTGTTCACGCCCTTGTTCTTCCTGGGGATCCCGTATTCTTCCTCCAGCCTGCGCCAGAAGAGCAACGCGCTGGCCACGGTCGGGATCAGCATGGCGGGGTGTCCCTCGTTGGGCTTGGGCTCAAAGGCCAGGAAGAGCCTGCCCCCCCTGCTCTTCTCATAGGCGCACAGCCCGGCCACGCTCTCCTTGAGATTCGCGTACATCTGCCGGATCCCCACGGTGGCGACGTCATAGCCGTAGGAGCCGTTCCAGAGCACGAGAGACGGGGCCTTGGCCCGATCCTTGTGCCAGGCCTTCCTCAGCGGACCGTAGGCGACGTCCACCGTGCGGGTGCCCAGCTCCTCCGCCGCCCTGCGCTCGCGACGATCGAGCGACGCGATCCCGCCATACGCGAAGTGGCTGTGGGCGCCCGGCGTGATCATGGCCAGGTACAGGCCGTTGTTGACCAGGGCCCTCGCCACGGCCCTGGCGTTCTTGTCGTCCACCTCAGAGTCGTAGTGCAACTCGATGCCCAACTCGATGTGATCCGGCAGCCGGGGCCTGATCTTCTCGGCCACGAGCTCGATCATGTCCGCGGTCGTGAAGTGGTCCGAACTCCAGGCGGGCCGCATGTCGCCGGGCACGAAGCCGCCCTTGCCCGCGTTGAACGTCCAGCGACAGATGCTGTGAAGCGACTTCTTTGCCATTCTGCAGCGCTCCTATCCAAGTTTGAACGGTTTTGCCAGGCTGTAAAAGGGACTAGGATAACACGTGTAGAGCCTACGTCAACCCCCTGCGCAGCCGTCCCGCGCAGACGACGTGCCGGGTCCGGGACCCGACCTCGACCGGGCGGGCTATCGCGTCCTGCCCTTGCGCCTGCCCTCGCCCTTACGTCCGCGCTCGCCCGTGCGGTGCGGCTGTTTCTTGCTTCGCCCCCCTGCCTGCTGGGGTCCGGCCAGGGGCTCCACTGGGGCCAGGCTCAACTGCCTGGCCGGCACGTTCACGGACAGGATCCGCACCGTCATGGGCCGGCCCAGGCGCACCGTCACACCAGTCCGCTCTCCCACGACACAGTGGGCCTGCGACTCATATCTCCAGCGGTCCGGGCCCAGGTCCTGCAGCTTGACCAGGCCGTCGATCCCGAACTTCGTGCACTGGACAAACACACCGAATTGGGTCAGGCCGGTGACCACGCCGTGGATCGGATCGCCCATCCGCTTGGCGAGCATCTGGAGGATCAGCACGGACTTCAGGTCGTTCTCCGCATCCTCTGCGCACTGCTCCGTGAAGGTGATGTGCCGGCCCACCTCCGCCAGGTCCAAGGCTGCCGCCGCGCGTTGGGCCTGCTCCACGCGGCCCTCCAGGTGGGCCTGCAGCATCCGATGGACCATCAGATCCGCGTAGCGTCGGATCGGGCTGGTGAAGTGGGCGTAGACCTTGGAGGCCAGGGCATAGTGCCCCACATGGAGCGGGGCATAGACCGCCTTCTCCAGGCTTCGCAGCACGGCCAGGGTGACGGCCAGCTCGCAGTCCCGCCCCGCAACGGTCCGCAGCAGGTCCTGGATTGCGCGGCGGTCCGGGGTCCTGGGCAGGCTGAATCCGAAGGTCTTGATCAGCCTGGCCAGCTCCTTCATGGCCAGGGGATTGGGGTCGGGGTGGATCCGCCGAAGGAACGGGAGATCCAGCCGGTCGAGCAGACCCGCTACCGCCTCGTTGGCCTCCACCATGAACATCTCGATGAGGGTGTGGGGATAGCTGGTATCCGCAGGATGGGCGTCGACCACCAGGCCGGCCTTGTCCAGCACAAGGTCCGTCTCCGGCAGGTTCAGATGGAGCATGCCGGCCTCGGTGCGGCGGGCCTCGATGGTGCGGCTGAGGGCCTCCATGTCCCGCAACAGCCGGATCACCGCGCCGGGCAGGTCCTTGGTGTGGCCCTTGAGCACGGCGTCCGCCTCCAGATAGGTCAGACGCCGCGTGGAGCAGATCACGGCATTGGCAAACCGCCTGGACAGGGGGGTGCCCCGATCGTCGTACGTGATGAACACGCTCTTGGTGAACCGCCTCTGGCCCGGCTGCAGCGAACACACGCCGTTGCTGAGGACCTCGGGGAGCATCGGAATGGTCCGGCCGGGCAGGTACACACTGTTGCCCCTTTGGCCGGCCTCCACGTCCAGGGGCGTGTCGGCGGATACAAAGTGGACCACGTCGGCGATGTGCACACCCAGGACCCAGTGTCCCTGGCCGTCCCGTTCCAGGCTGATGGCGTCGTCGAAGTCCTTGGCGTCCGGCGGGTCGATCGTGATGATCACCCGGTCCGTGAGGTCCTCCCTGCCCACGGACCCCTCGGGGTCAAAACGCGACGCGGCCTGATGGGCCTGGTCCACGCAGGCCTGGTCGAACTCGGTGCGGAGGTGGAACTGGTGGATCACGGACGCGATCTCCGCGTCGTACTGGCCGGCCTTGCCCAGGACCTCTACGATCACCCCCCTGGCCAGGGCCCGCTCCGTGGGATAGGTCACGATCTCCACCACGACCTTGTCCTTCTCGTGCGCATCCTTGGCCGTGACGTCGTCCACACAGATCGGCTCCAGGAAGCCCGTGCCGTCGGGCTGGACCCTCCACATCTGCTCGGACCGGACCAGGGTCCCCACGAACCGATTCCTGCCCCGCTTGACGACCTGGACGATCTGGCCGCTGTACCGGGCCTCGCCGCCCCGTTTGCCCCTGCGTTCGACCTTGGCCAGCACGATGTCCCCGGTCATCGCATCGGACGCCTGGCCCGGAGGGATGAACAGGTCGCCGTGGGCGTTGGGCTCCAGGGGGACCACGAATCCGAAGCCCCTTGGATTCGCGCGGAAGGTGCCCGTCACCGTGCCGGACATGGGGGGCAGATCGACCAGGTTGCCCTGGCCCACGATCACGTGGCCGGCCTTGCGGAGTTCCTCGAAGCCGGCGTGGAAGGCCGGGTAGTCCTCTTCGTCCACACCCAGCTCCCGGGCCAGTTTGGCCAGCTTGATCGGCTCGTAGTCGTCTTCCTTGAGATAGCGGATGATCGTCGTCTTGAAGGTCTCGTCCATGGGACGGATTCTATCCTGCAATCCCCAGTCCCACAACAGGTCTCTTGCGGGTGGCCGTCCCGTGTAACGAGCCGGGGCCTGGGTCACGCGGACCCAGGCCCCACCCTGCGTTCTATGGACTGCCTGCAGGCGTCCTGGCCCGCCGGAACAGGTCCCCTATGGGGCCGTGCGCGTCAGGCGGAGGTCGTCGATGTAGAGCTTGCCCGTGCCCCCTGCCTTGGGGGACACCCTGTCCCCAACGCCGATCGTGACCTTCTTGATGCTGCCGAGGTTCACGCCCGCGGCACTCGGCCCGCTCAGGGGGATGTCCCACCGCTCCCAGGCCCCCGTGATCGTCAACCTTGGGTCAGAACCGGAGACCACCTTGGCCTTGGCCCCACTGTCCTCCACCACCACATACACAGGCTCCAACACGTCCCCGCCCGCAGTCTGGGCCACCCCCAGATCCACAGGCTGCCATGCGCCCGTCACCCCTCCCGTCGTCTCCACCCCAGAGAACCTCGCACCACAGACCACCCCAGCCGAATGACTGGTCACCGCCAACCCGATGTACACCGTACTCGGCATCGCAATCGTCTGCGGATTCCACACGATCGGTACCCACTCGCTGCCCGCCCCATCCGACTTGTAGTACCCATGGAACTGATTGCCCTTACGCTCCAGCTTCACCCACCCAGGCGCTCGAAGCCCCGTCTGTCCAACAGGAAGCGTCATGCTCGTGTCACTCGTCGCACCCACACCCGTGCTCAAACGCGCCTGGAAGTGCGCACCATTCGTGCTCGACATCAGGATGTACGCCCAACTTGAACCCGGATCCAGCGTCTCCCGGATCATCACCCCCGCCTTGGCCCACGGATTCGTGTTGGCCAGGTTGTCCACCCTGGCCACAATCGTCCCATCCCCACTGAGCTGCTTGTACACAAACCGGCCCTCATCCACCGTGCCGTAGATGTCCGTCCCCATCCCGTTCATCACAATCACACCAGGAGAGACCTCCGCAAAGTCCTGCGTCAGCCCCTCAAACTGGTAGTACACCGTCAACGAGTCCACCCCTCCGCCTGACCACGACTGGCCCGTACCCCACTCGCGGCTGGCCTCCGAATAGAACGGCGACCGGGTGTTGTCGTACCAGAACGGCATCGATTGCCGGCCACTGTGTACCAACGCCGCTGTCCGTTCTGCATACGGCGCACTGGTGTTCCCTACCGCCGATCCCGTCCCGTTGCCGCTGAACGCAGGCCGCAGACAACCCTCCTCCGTGGACCCGGAGTCGGGTGCGCCTCCCAGCCAACTGAAGAAGACCCGGTTGCACGTGTCGTCATAGGACTC
>JAGOQT010000118.1 GCA_018007255.1 Phycisphaerae bacterium
GTCCACGTCGGTCCCATCCGCGCAGGGCCCGGCCCGGCGCACCGGGCGTGTGGAGATCGGCCGGTTCGTGTGGCGGGACAACGAGATCGTGCTGGAGGATCAAGCCCTATCGGAGAGGCCCAAGGTCCTCCGTGCGAGGTTCGGGGTGGAGCTGAACGACCTGATCCTGGACCTGGCGGACCCGAACGCCGCGCCGGGGCCGGCCCGATTCCAGGCCTTCCTGCAGATCCCTCCCCTGGCCGGGGATATCCGCGTGAACGGGGCCCTCGCCGGGCAGGCGCCCGCAGGGTGGGGGGTGGACCTCTCCGTGGTCGGGCAGGACCTGGATACCCGGGAGGTGGCCGAGTACCTGCGGCCCCTGGGCCTGGAACCCCGGATCTCCCAGGGCGATCTGAAGGCAGAGGTCCATGTGGATCTGACGCTGAGGCCAGACGGGCTCGGGGTGTCCGCGGCCGTGCAGGACCTCCAGATCCGCGACGCAGGCCAGACGATTGCGGGGCTGGACCGGCTCCAGGTGCGGGACCTGGTCCTGGGACCGGTCCTGGACGTGAACGAGGTCCGCATACACGGACCCCAGGTCCTGCTGGGCCGCGACCCCAACGGGGCCCTGCTCGTCTGCGGGATGCGGGTCGCCCCTGTGTCCGGGGCGCGGACCCGGAAACCCGCGGCCCAGTCCGGATCGACCGTGCACCTGAACCGAGTGGCAGTCCAGGCAGGCAAGGTGCGGTGGATCGACCAAGCCCTGGCCGTGCCCCTGGATGTGGCCGCGACCGTGGATGTGACGGTCGATGACCTGACCCTGGGTGCAGGCGGGCGTCCCGCGCGCGTCAAGGCCCAGGTCCGGGCGAACCCCATCGCCGAGCAAGTCGAGGTCTCCGGCCAACTGTTCACAGATCCCCAGCGCCTGGGCGCGGACGTGTCTGTCGATGCGGCCGGGCTCTGCGCAACGGCCCTGGGGGGGTATCTGCCCCCGGGTGTTGCGCCGGGGCTGGACCGAGGCAGCCTGCATCTGGAGGTGCTGGGCCTGATGGAGCCGGGCCCGCAGGGCAGGCGGACGACCCTCCAAGTGCAGCACCTGGACCTGAGGGAGACCGACTCGCCGGACCCGATCCTGCACGTGGACCTGCTCCGCACCCTGGTGGCTCGTCCGGATCCGAACGCGATCGTGGTGGAGGAGTGTTCGGTGCAGGGCGTGGAGGCCACGGTGCAGCGCACGGATGCGAACGAGGTTGCCCTCGCGGGTCTGAGACTGGGGCCGCGCGAGGCACACGCACCATCCTCATCCCCGCCCGTCAATCTGGAGCCCGCGCGGGCCGCGCTCCAGGCCGAGGACACTGCATCCGCGCAGCGGTCCGGCCCGGCGACCTTCCCGGATGTCACGGTCCAGTCCCTGGATCTGCAGGTCCGCCGGGTCTCCTGGATCGACCGCTGTCTGGCTGGGGCTGCGCCCGTGCACATCGAGGACCTCCGCGTACGCAACGGCTCCCCGTGGCACCTGCAGGGCAAGTCGCCCCCGGACAGCCCGCCCATGGACCTGGAGGTGGCCGGCCGCGTGGCTCCCCTGGTGGACGCCTTTACTGTGCACGCCCAGGCAACCCCCTTTGCGGAGGAGCCCAACCTCATGGTGGACCTGGCCGTAGAGGGCATCCACGGGTCTGGCCTGACCCTGGTCCGCCCGGACCTGGCAGGCCGCGTGGACGGGTCCTCGCTCCAGGCCGGACGTGTAGGCGCACGGGTGCATGCGATCCTGGATATGCCCAGGCGTAATCCCCTGCAGTATGACCTCCGCAGGCCCTTCGGCCTGCACCTGCAACTGAGCGGCCTGCAGGTCACCGAGGCCAATGACCCTGCCCCCCTGGCCGGCCTGAGCCAAGTCGATCTGGAGATCGAGCGAGCGGATATCCCCAATCGCAAGGTCCAGGTCAAACGGGTGGAGGTTGTCCGGCCGCAGTGCCGCCTGGTCCGGGAGCCCGGCGGGGTCCGCTTGTTGGATGTCCTCATGCGGCCGGCTCCAGGCCCCGCGGAGACCGAACCGCACAGGGAGGATCCGGCCCAGGGTGGCTCGGACGGGCGGGAGCCGTTCGAGGTCACGGTGGAGCAACTGGTGGTCAGCGGGCTGGATGTCGCCTGTGCGGACACCACGGTCGATCCGCCCGTGGAGATCCCGCTGACCGGCCTGGACCTGGAGGTGCAGGGCCTGTCCACGCGGGCCCTGTCCGAGCCCGTGCCCATCCGCTTCAGCGCTGCGCTGACCTCCGGCCGGGTGGACCTGGGCCCAGGCCGGGGCAGTGCCGACGCCCCTGGGCAGGACCCCAATACCCAGGCCGGCCAGACCGGGCCCCTGTTCCAGGAGGTCACGGCCGTGGGTCGGCTGACCTGCGGCCCTGTCCCCACAGGATGGATCAAGGGCAGCTTGGGCGGGCTCGAGCTCCGCGCCCTGAGAGGCCTTGCCAAGGCCCACGGCGTGGTCCTGCGGGACGGCGTGCTGGACGTCGGCCTGGACGTCCGCCTGGCATCAGGCCAGGCCAAGACCCGCGCAAATGTGGTCCTCACGGACCTGTCCTTGACCGAGCCGAACGAGGGCCCCCTCCTGAAGCTACTGAGCCTGCCCGTGTCCCTGGACACGGCCCTCTTCCTGTTGCAGGGGCCCGACGGCTCGATCCGGCTGCCCCTGCAGTTCACGATCACGGGCCAAGGCGTGTCCCCCAAGGAGATCACGGGGGCCGCAGTGGGGGCCGCTGCCTCCGTTGTGGCTGAGGCGGTGGCCGGCGCTGCGCTGCGGCCCGCCTTGGCTGTGTTCCAGGCCCTGGGCGGAGACACGCAGGAGGACAAGCGACAAGAGACCCTGGAGCTCACTTTTCCGGCCGGGGTCCTGGAGGTGACCGCCCAACAGAGGGCCGACCTGGAGGCCGTTGCAGACCGGGTGCGGCGGGATCGCCGCATGTCCCTGACCGTTCGGCATGAGCTCGGGGCCGAGGACATGGCCGCAGCCGAGGCCCTGGCGAACCCCCCAGCGCCCGACCGGGTCGCACTGCTGGGGCGCCTGCGGTCCCAGAGGCAGGCCGCCCTGGCCCTGCGGAACCGCCTGGTCGAGCAGGCCTATGTGGCCCGGGTCGGGGGCGAGTTCCCGGACATCCGGAAGGCCACCGACGACCTGGCCGCAGCGACCCGGCAGGCCGCCCTGTTCGATCGGTCCATTGACGCCCTTCTGGAGACCCTCCGACCCGGGACCGGGCACGCGGCCGCGCGCAGGACGCGAGAGGCCGTCCTGCTCATGGCCCAGACCCGCCTGGACATCGTGGCTGAGATCCTCGGACACGCGGACCGGCCCGATCAGACCCCGCAGATCCAGATCCCGGCCCCCAGTCTGGCCGTGGCCGAGGGCCTTGCCCAGACCCGGATCATGATCACCATGACCCGCAGCAGGACACGTTAGACGGAGGACCAGGCATGACGATCCTTGTCTCCAGTCCGGCATTCCAGCAGGGCGACCTGATTCCACTCCGGTACTCGGGCTATGGCCAGGACATCTCGCCGCCCCTGCAATGGGAGCAGATCCCCAAGGACACCCAGTGCATCGCACTGATCTGCGACGACCCCGACGCACCAGGGGGCATCTGGGTCCACTGGGTCATGTGGAACATCCCGGCCGGGGCACAGGGCCTGCCCGAGGAGGTCCCTTCCACGCCCGACCTGGCAGACGGCTCCAGACAGGGGATCACCGACTTCGGGCGCCACGGCTACGGCGGCCCCATGCCGCCCAGCGGGACCCACCGCTACTTCTTCAAGGTGTACGCCCTGGACTGCAGGCTCGACCTGCCGGACCGCGCGACCAAGGCGGACCTGACCAGGGCGATGCAAGGCCACATCCTGGCCCAAGGGGAGCTCATGGGCAGGTTTAGGCGATAGCCTCGCCGCCACCGAGGCCGAGCAAGAGCCTTGCGCGCATGGCCGACATGCGACTGCCCCTCCGCGACCAGCGAACAAGGGTCCGGTAATAGGCTCGTTGCGGGTTGACTGTCCCCATCCTCTCGTTGTATACTGCGTATACTCGGTCTGCACTCCAGGTCCTGGAGGAGGACGCACGTGTATCCCAACAACGGTGTGGCTTTCACGGAAAGGGGCAAGAAGATGAGAAGAAGACTGACTGTGATCATGGCGTTGGTAGGTCTGGCCAGCGGTATCGCGGGTGCCGCCACGAGATTCACGGGGGTGGGCAACTGGAACGACCCGAACCGCTGGAGTGAGGGCGTTCCAACCGGGGCCGTTCAGGCCGACATCATGGATCCCAACACGGTGTGCACGCTGAACAGCACGACCGGGGACTGGGGCTCCGGCGCAGCTCAACGGATGACGCTGGACGGCGGCGCAACCTTCCTCATCGAAGAGGGTGCCCAGTTCCTGGGCGGCGGATGGGTACGGTTCGGCGTGAGTGGCGTGGGGACCGTCATACAGACCGGCGGTCTGGTTCAGGTCACCAACGACAAGCTCGGCATCGGTGACAAGGTCGGCGGCAAGGGCTACTACACCATGCTGGGCGGAACCCTCACGTTCGCAGGCGGCGATCGCGGGGATCTGGGCGTGGGCAGCCGCGAGGGTACGGGCGTCTTTACCGTGGTTGGGACGGCCCCTGTGATCCAGATGTCCGACCTGATCGTGTGCGAGAGGGCGGGTTCCTCAGGAACGGTCGAGTTCAAGATCGACGCCAACGGCGTCAGCCCCATCCACCTGACCGACGAGGCCAAGATCGACGCCCTGGGCGATACGACGACCGCGGCCCTGGTCGTCTCGGCCATCGGCACACCGCCTGAGGCCAACATCGTGCTGGTGGACGTGGCCAGCGACAAGGCCGTGATCGGTGCCTTCGACACGGTCAACGGCAAGCCCGGTGTGGAGGGCGTGCAGGTCACGATCGCGGCCAACGGCCTGTCCGTGACCTATGCCCTGACCTACGTGGGCGGCACCGGCAATGACATCGTGCTCCTCTACCAGTCCTCCGCCAAGAGGCCGACTGTGGTCTACGTGACCGATTCGCCCGACATCGATCAGGACGGCCTGATGGACGACGCGAGCGTGGTGGACTGGCTGGTCGCCGAGGGGTATAGCGTGGACGCCAGGCGGCAGTACTGGCAGACACTGGATCCCAACAAGATCGCCGAGCTCAACGCAGCCGACCTGGTCATTGCCAGTTGCGGGCTGAGCACAGGCAACTATGACGACGGCGAAGAGGTCACCCAATGGAATGCCCTGACCACGCCGGTCATCAACTTCAATTCGTGGCTGGTCCGAAACAACCGGTGGAAGTGGATGAACTCCGGCAGCGCGGTCAAGGACGCGGGCACCCCGCTCCTGAAGCCTGTGGACCCGAACCACGTCCTCTTCGCCGACGTGGTGCTCGATGCCAACGGCCTGGTGGCGGTCCTGGACGGGGTCCAGACCTCGTTCCTCGCGAACATCCTGGATGTGGGCAACGGCACGCTCCTGGCGACCACCGTGGGCGCGTACGACACGGCCTGGATCGCCGAGTGGGCCGCCGGCGTGGAGTACTACGCGGGCGCAGGGCAGTTTGCGGGCGGGCCCCGTGTGATGTTCATGGCCACCGAGCAGGAGACCGGGGCTCCGAGCCGACAGGGCGAGTTCAACCTGAACGCGGCCGGTCAGAAGATCCTCCGGAACCTGATCACCTATCTGGCGCCGGACAAGCCTATTGAGGACAGTCTTTAAGACCGTTGCAGCGTCTCAGAGGCCCTTGCGTACGGAAACCGTGTATGAGGCACCCCATGGCCATCGCCTGGGGTTTGCGGCTTGCCGCCCTGCCGATGCGGACCATCGGCATACGGGCGGCAAGCCCTTTTAGGAGGACTGCCATGGTCCAGAGACTCCTCACACTGATCGCCCTGTGTCTGGCGCAGGTCTTCGTCGCCCCGACCCTGGCCGACGAACCGATCATCAAGGGATACCTGCTGTTCGAGACATGGGAGGGCATCGGGGGCAGTCTGGTCACCGACCTGACCACGAACGCGGCCTTCCCCAACGACCCCACGTCCGCAGACTGGCGGGAATCGATCGAGATCGAGAGCAACCGGGCGGAGGAGTACGCCATCCGGGCCGGGGGCTATGTCGTCCCGCCCGAGACCGGGAACTACACCTTCTGGATCGCCAGCGACGATGCCAGCGAGCTGTGGCTGAGCACGGACGACAACTGGGTCCATGCCGCCAAGATCGCCGCCGTATCAGGGTGGACCAACGAGCGACAGTGGAACAAGTTCCCGGAGCAGCAGTCCGCGGAGATCCCGCTGGTAGCAGGCCAGAGGTACTATGTGGACGTGTTCTTCAAGGAGGGCGGCGGGGGCGACAACCTGGCCGTGGCGTGGATCGGCCCCGGGATCGGGGACGATCCCACCAACCCGGTCGTGATCCAGGGGGACTACCTCTCCCCGTACATCCGGACCGACGATCGGGCCCTGATCCTGAAGTACTACAAGGCCAGGAACCCCTCACCAGCGAACGGCTCGTATGTCGGCGCGGCCGGCCTCACACTGACCTGGGACCCCGTGATCTACGCCGCCTCGCACCGCGTGTACCTGGGCGAAGACTCGGTCCACGTGGCCAACGGGACCGGCGGCACGGACAAGGGCCTGGTCACCGGGCCGGCCTTCAGCGGGTATCCCTTCCAGCTCGGCAAGACCTACTACTGGCGGGTCGATGAGGTGGAGGCAGACGGTGTGACCGTGTATCCGGGCAAGGTCTGGAGCTTCTCCGTAGTCCTGATGACCGCCTCTGTCCCAACCCCTCCCGACGGGTCCAAGTTCGTGGACCCCAACGTGGTCCTGGGGTGGGTGGCCGGCGCAGGGGCGGCGAACCATGAGGTCTACTTCGGGACCGATCAGACCCTGGTGACCCAGGGCGACACCGCCGCGTTCATGGGCAGTCAGGGCACCACCACGTTTGTCCCGGGCACACTGGCCCTGGGCGTCAAGCACTACTGGAGGATCGACGAGGTCGAGGCAGACGGCTCGACCCGGCATATCGGCCCTGTGTGGAGCTTCACCACCTTCCCGGCTGTGACCGTGGTCGATCCCAATCTCATGGGCTGGTGGAAGCTGGACGAGAGCCAGGGGAACCTGGCCTTCGACTTCTCCGGCCATGGCAACCGCGGGGCCCTCAACGGAGGGCCCATCTGGACCCCTGGCTACGATAACGGGGCGCTGGACTTGGACGGCAAGGACGACTACGTGGACACGGGCAAGATGGCGAGCGTCTTCGGCGTCGGCGGCAATGCCCCGAGGACCGTCACGGTCTGGGTCTACACACGGGCCTTCACCAGCGGAGGCGGCATCTACTCCATGGGCCCCAACGGCACTGCGCAGCAGTTTGCCCTGACCACCCGGCCCACCGCCAACCGGTGGCGTATGCAGTATTGGTTTGCGGACGTGGACTTCACCGTGGAGTCCTCGAATCAATGGGTCCACTTCACCCACGTGCACGATGGGACCCGAAGCAAGATCTACGCGAATGGGATTCGGGTTGTGGATGCGGAGACGACCCTCGATACGAGGGACGGCGAGACCTTCAAGCTCGGCACGTATCGTACGAACCGGTTCAATGGTCTGATCGACGACGTCCGCCTGTACAACAAGGCGGTCTCGCAGGCCGAGGTCTCCCGGATCATGGCCGGAGATCCGGCCCTGGCCTGGGGGCCCAACCCGGCCGACGGCTCGTCCCCGGACGTGGACCAGGCCGCAGCACTGACCTGGTCTCCTGGAGATGGGGCCGTGCAACACGACGTGTACCTCGGTACGGACCGGGCCGCCGTGTCGGCCGCCAATACCACCAATACGACCGGCCTCTACCTCGGCAGACAGTCCTCGACGACCTATGTCCCTCCGGCGCAGCTCGAATGGGGCAGGACCTACTTCTGGCGGATCGACGAGATCACCCAGGACGGGACCCTCAGCGAAGGCAAGATCTGGAGCTTCACGGTCAGCGACTACCTGATTGCGGAGGACTTCGAGGCCTACGACGACGGCTGCAACAGGATCTTCTTCTCCTGGCTGGGCGGGGCCCCCGACTCCGGGTCCATGGATGCGAACTGCCCAAGGCCGGCGTATGCCGGGAACGGGTCGGGGTCGACGATCGGCAACGATGCGCCCCCGTATGCAGAGCAGACCATCGTCCACAGCGATCGGCAGTCCATGCCCTTCAGGTTCAATAACTCGGTGGCCCCATTCTACTCCGAGGCCACGCGGGAGTGGCCCACCCCCCAGTCCTGGCTCCGCAGCGGTGCCAACGCCCTCACGGTCTACTTCAGGGGCGATCCCATGGCCTTCCAGGAGACCGGGGCAGACCAGGTCGTGATGAACGGCATCGGGACGGATATCTTCGGAACTGCAGACCAGTTCCACTTTGCGTACAAGTCGCTTGCCGGCAACGGGAGCCTCGTCGCACGAGTGGACGGCCTGGTGGATGTGGATCCATGGTCTCTGGCCGGTCTGGTGATCAGGGAGGACCTCACACCAGGGGCGGCCTACGCCGGGGTCTTCGTGACGGGCGACCACGGCGTACGGTTCCGGACCCGCGCAGTAGCCAACGGCAGCGCGACCAGCGACACAAGCGTGGCCACCGCAGAGCAGATCGCCCTGCGTGCGCCGGTCTGGATCAAGCTGGATCGCACGGGCAACGACTTCCGGGCCTCCTATTCGATGGACGGCACGACCTGGACCTCCATGGCCTGGAACGCACAGTCCGTGCCCATGGGATCGAACGTGTACGTGGGCCTGGCCGTGTGCAGCCACAATGAGGCGATCCCGACCAGCGGGCGATTCTCCGCCATCTCCGCGACCGGTAGTGTGATGGGGACAGCCTGGCAGCCGATCGACATCGGCGTGGTACAGCCCGCGGGCAACACCCCGGAGACCTTGTACTTGGCCGTGCAGGACGCCAGCGGTCAACTCCAGGTGGTCAGCCACCCTGATCCCATGGCCATCGCGAGCGGGGCCTGGGAGGAGTGGACGATCCCGTACACCGAATTCACGGGAGTCGGGGTCAACCTGGCCGGCGTCCAGAGCATGACCCTGGGCGTCGGGGACCGGACCTCACCCAAGGCCGGCGGCACGGGCAGGCTCTTCATCGACGACATCCGTCTGGTGAAGCGGGCTGCTCCGTAGACAGGACCCAGCGGGTCCTTCCCTTCAGAGACATGAGCATCGGGGCCTGGTCGCGATGACCGGGCCCCGATCGTTCTCACTGCACTGCTCGCCTACGCCCTGCAGACCGGGGTCTACTGCACAAACCGCCAGTCATCCAGGGTCACGCGAGCGGCCTGCACGGCCTCTACGTGCCAATCCGTGTACAGGACGTTGCAGCCCTTGTTGTGCCGGGCACGGGCCACACGACGAGACTCTCCGTATCCCTGCTCCCTGGTGGATATGGGGAGGTGGTCCACGGACCACACGTCGCACCGCTCCAGGTTCTGGTCCCTCGTGGATTGGATGATGTCACGGAACGGGCCGTCCTCGTTGTCCGCCAGGTAGATGACCTGGCTGAGCCTGCGAGCGCGGGTCAGACGCAGGGGCGAGGTGGTCTCGTGGCCGATCCGATCCCTTGGGCCGGTGAACTCCCACCCGTTGATGACGAAGCACACGGTCTGGCGTTTGTCCGGGTAGGCCGGGCACCGGTAACACTTGACTGTACGGTAGTCGGCGGCCCGCTGCTGCTGGCCCAGATAGGGCATGAAGACCTGGAACCAGATCCGAAACTGGGCCCGGTCATCGCCCCTGGCCCCGCGGGGCACATAGCCGTCGAAGCTCTGGGAGTAGATCTGGGCGGCGATGCCGATCTGTCGCAGGTTTCCCCTGCACGCCACGCCCCACGCCTGCTTGCGGGCCTTGCCCAGCGCAGGCATGAGGATGCCCATCAGAATCGCAATGATCGCGATCACGACCAAGAGCTCGATCAACGTGAATGCCCTGATCGCTGAGGCATGCGTCTGCTTGCCCATCTGCCACCCTCTATGTACTGCCGTCGACCCTCACGGGCCGTCCCGCGCCCCCGGAGAGCCGCCCCACCGCGCGCTGGCCCGCCACGAGGCCTTCTGGCCCAACTGGCCTGGGTCTACGTGCTCAGGATCCACCAGGACCAGAGACTGGCCCTGGCCATCTGTGGAAGGGTACCATGCGTCGTCGTAGGCAAAGTCCGCCAACGACCCGGTCTGAAGGTCCACGACCCGGAGGTCCTCCCCGCCATTGGCCAGCTTGCCCTCGTATTGCCCGGCGACCTCAGAGAGCAGGGCCGACCCGTACCGGCACTCAAAGGCCACGAGGTTCTCCACCACCAGGACATAGGCCCCCGGGGCCAACTGGGTGACCGCACTGCCCGCAAACGCAAACTCGACGCCCCCCTCCAAACGGACCCCGAACAGGTCGATGGGTGTGGGGCCGATGTTCATGAACTCGATGAACTCGAACTCGTCCTGATCCCAGCCGTCCTCGGACACAGAGGCCGCCGGGTGGTACATGACCTCGGTCACCTGCAGGGCCAGGCGCGGCCGGTCGAGCAGAGGGGGGCCGGCCGTGAACTGGACCGGGTCCGACCAGTGCGACCAGCGGTCCGTGATGTCCTGCATGCGGCAGCGGACCCGGTAGACGCACCCCGGCCGGGCCACGCCCGCCGGGATCTCCACCTC
>JAGOQT010000119.1 GCA_018007255.1 Phycisphaerae bacterium
GTGGCTGGCAGTTGGAGACGAGCCTGGACGACCTGGGTGCGGAGGCGGGCACGACGTATTGGTACTGGGTCCGGGCGGACCTGTACGGGGACGGCACGCAGGCCACAGACTACTCCCTGCCGGATGAGGGAGGCCTCTCCTCGTCTGGGCCTCCCCCCCGGATGGTGCTCGCGGTGGATGCCGGCGCGCAGGGCGGTCCATTCCAGGATGGGAGCCCGGAACACCCGTTTGCCACAATCCAGGGGGCCATCGATGCGGCTGCCGAGGGCGCAACCGTGCGGGTCTGTCCAGGGCTGTATCTTGAGGACATCGACCTGCTGGGCAAGCGGATCCAGGTGATCGGGACTGAACCCAACGACCCGAACTGCAGCCCGTATCCGGTGATCTGTGGACAGGGCGAGGAGGCGGTGGTCCGCTTCACCCGGGGCGAGGATCCGAACTGCAAGCTGGCCGGGTTTGTGATCACGCATGGGCCGGGGCCTTGCAGCGGGGTGATCCAATGCCGAGCGAGCAGTCCGCAGATCTCGCACTGTCTGATCGCGGGCAACCGAGTCACCGATCCCCAGGGATCAGTCGTGACCTGCATGGACAGTCAGGCCGTGTTCCATCACTGCACGATCGCGGACAACCACGCAGGCACGGAGGGGGCCGCCTTGGTCCTGGTGGACAGTCCGGTGGCGCTGTCGCACTGCATCCTGTGGGACAACTCGCCGGCAGGGATCCGGGTGCGAAGAGGCACGGATCCCTTGATCCGCTACAGCGACGTGGAGGGAGGGTGGCTGGGCCCCGGACCGGGCAACCTGAATCGGCCCCCTCTGTTTGCCCGGGGAGGGAGCTGGATGGACGACTCGCACCAGGACTGGATGCAGGGTGACTACCACCTGCAGTCCTGCGCGGGCCGGTGGGATTCGACGGCCCAGAGGTGGCTTGCGGATGCGGTGACCAGTCCGTGCGTCGACGCAGGCGATCCCACCCGTCCTGTGGGGGCCGAGCCCGAGCCCAACGGTCACCGGGTGAACCTGGGCGCGTATGGAGGCACGACCCAGGCCAGCCTGTCTGGTGCGGCCCCGGCAGAGGATCCGGTCTTCGTGGAGTTCAAGGACCCGGCCTTGAAGTCGGCGGTGGAGGAGGCGTTGGGGGTGCTGGATCCGACCCCTGCGGACATGGGGTCCTGGCCTGTGGTGACGGTGGAGTCGGACGAGGGCTTGAGTTTTACGGGCCGTGGGTTTGCGTGCACATTCGGGGGGATCGAGGATCTGACAGGCCTTGAGTATGCCAGGGACATGGAGGTTCTGAATCTGGACCACAACAAGATCAAGGACCTGACGCCTCTGGCCGGGGTGACGGGTCTTCGTGTGCTGATTCTGTCGGACAACAATGGGATCGAGGATCTGGGGCCGTTGTCGGGGCTGGGGCCGCAGTTGTTCCACCTGAACCTGCACCGCAGTGGGATCCAGGACGTGGGTCCTCTGTCCGGTCTGACGGGTCTTCGCTGGCTGTCGCTTCGGGTCAACTCGATCGAGGACGTGGGTCCTCTGGGCGGGTTGTCGGGCCTGGAGTCTCTGATCCTTCGGGAGAACCAGGTCGAGGACGTGGGTCCGCTGTCCGGTCTGACGGGTTTGGAGGAGCTGGACTTGCGTTTGAACCCGTTGAACCGGGATGCGTACTGTCATGGCCTTCAGGAGATCGAGGACAGGAATCCCCCTGCGTTTGAGGGGCACATTGCGTATGACCCGAGCATGGAGCCTCCTATTGGGGTATGGGCTTCGGACGGTCTGTATGGGGACCGGGTACGGGTGACGTGGGAGGGGTTGTGTGGGGGGCCGAACTACACGTACCGGTATCAGGTTTATCGTTCTGCGTCGGTCAGTGGGCCCAAGGCTGTGATCAGTGGCTGGCAGTTGGAGACGAGCCTGGACGACCTGGGTGCGGAGGCGGGCACGACGTATTGGTACTGGGTCCGGGCGGACCTGTACGGGGACGGCACGCAGGCCACAGACTACTCCCTGCCGGATGAAGGATCGCGTTGACGGCGGGGCGAACGAGAGGAGGGCGAATTGGGCCTGAAAGACGACGGGGTTCTCATGCAGACCATCGGACGGACGAGACGAGTCGCGTGGATGACCGCCTTCTGGGTCCTCGCAGGCATGTGCCTTGCGGACCACCCCACAGTCACGCCCTCGCCGTATTGGAAGAGCCAGATCTCCTTCCTGGACTACGGAGACCGCTTCCGTTCTTTCTCCCACGGGACGGGAGGGGTCGCGTGGGTGAAGTTCACGATCCTGATGGAACCCTACGACGCGAATCTCGTGTACTTCCAGGACAGCCGGAGATTCACACTGCACTACGACTTCGCGTCGCGGTACCTGGACCCCTTTGTGGGGATCTCGAGCCAGGAGTTCTACGAGAAGACCCTGTCCTCGGCCGCGCCGCCTGCCATACTGGGGACGGTCCTGTTCCCCCCCGCGGACGCAGGCGGACACGCGGCGTTCAACGAGTATGGAATTCAGTTGGTCCGGTATGACCCGACCTCACCCGGGGCGGCATTCCCGAAGGAGAGGATCCGCGATCTCTTCTACCAGGTCGCGGCCAACGTGATCGCACCGCCCGGTCTTCAGGTCCTGTTCTTCCCCACATTCGAGCAGCAGGGCGCGGCGGATGCGGATCGGGCCTGGTTCGAGTCCCAGGGCATCCGGGTGGGCTCCGTGGCCCGATGGGCCCAGGGCAACCCCTGCTACTCGGAGGGGTGGGCCCTCGGCCGGCTCCAGTACTGCCCGTCAGACCGTATCCTCCAGGCCTACCAGACCCATGAGCTCGAGCCCAATGACATCCTGCTCACGGATGGCGTGCCCGCGGAGATCCCCGTGGTCGCGGGGGTCCTGTCTCTGTCCCCCTCCGCGCCGAATTCCCACGTGGCCATCCTTTCGCGAACCTACTTCACGCCCTTTGCACACCTGGCCGTGCAGAAGGATGCGGACCTGGCCCGGAGTCTCGTGGGACGCCGGATCCTCTTCACTGCATACGAGGACGCGTCGGGGGTCAGCGAGGTTCGGCTCATCGACACCGAGGGCCGGATCGACGCGGCCCTCATGGAGGACATCCTGAAGCTCAAGGAAGTGGGGTCCCTGGACATCACACCCATGGCCCCGTGCGGGGCATACGGGGTGTCCACAGACGGGCTGTCCCCTTCGGACTCGAAGTGCGTGGGGGGCAAGGCAGCCAACTTCGGGATCCTGAGGACCTCCATCCCTGCCAACAGCCCTCGGGCCCTGGCCCTGACCTTTGACCTGTGGAATGCCTTCCTGGACCAGCCCCTGGCTGCAGGGGTCCCCAGTCTGGAGATCCAGCCCGGGCAGTACCTCCTGGTCTGGGCGGATGGAGACGAGGACGAGGGCCCCACGCACGCGGGCTTCAAGCTCAGTGCGGACGGCGAGTCCATCGCCCTGTTTGACGCGGACGGGCGGACCCCGATCGACGCCGTCCACTTCGGACGCCAGCAAGAGGATGTGTCCTACGGCCGGTCTGCGGACGGGGGCGCAACCTGGCAGGAGTTCGCGCACCCCACGCCAGGACGGGCCAACTCCCAGGCCCTTCCTGTGGCGGGACCGGGCCTGGTGGTCAACGAGTTCATGGCCAAGAACGGCAGCACGCTCCAGGACCCCTGTGATCCGGGCCAGTACCCGGACTGGATCGAGCTGTACAACGCCTCCGACCGACCCGTCGTGCTGAACGGCCTGTGCCTCACGGACGACATGAACGACCCGACCCGCTGGCGTGTGCCGATCGCAGTGGGGGGGGCGACCCTCAGGGAGGAGATCGCCGCGAGACTGGCTCCCCACCACACCTACCCACCGGCGGACGGACAAGGTCTGTCCATGGCCCTGGCCCAGGTCCGCGCCCTGTTCACCAGTCCTGCGATCACGCAGTTCCGCCCCGAGGTCGAGGCCGCCGTCCTGGCCTTCCTGACCGACCCCAATACCGGATTCGATCCGAACACCATGCTGCGATTCCGCAGCTCCACGAATGTGGAGGACAGCGACGAGTACACGGGCGCGGGCCTGTACGACAGCTACAGCGGCTGCCCTGCGGACGACCTGGACGTGGGGGAGGCAGGTCCCTGCAGGTGTGATCCCACGGAGTCGTCCGAGCGGGGCGTGTTCCGCGCGATCCGCAGGACCTTTGCCAGCTTCTACAACGACAATGCCTATCTCGAGCGGCTGCACCGCGGAGTCGACGAGTCCGAGGTCGGCATGGCGGTGCTGGTCAACCCCTCGTTCCCCGACGAACTGGAGCTGGCCAACGGCGTGGCCACGATCGACACCGATGAGGTCACCGGAGGACGCCGGATCCAACTGGTGAGCCAGGTGGGGTCCGTTTCCGTGACGAACCCGGAGGATGGTTCCATCCCGGAGGAGTTCGTCCTCCATGCGGACGCGTCGGGCAAACTGGAACGGCCCATGCCGTACGACGTCCTCACCCGGTCGAGCCGGGTCCTTCTCGGCGGCACGGTCCTGGCCTTCCGCGATGACTACGTGGCTCTGGGCGGCCTGCTGATCCAGGTGAGCGACCGGTTCGGCGAGGTCACAGGCAGGACGTCTTACATCCTGGACGTGGAGTACAAGAAGGTCGCGCCGGGCGACGCGACCCTGCCGTCCGGCGGTCTGGTCATCAAACAGGTCCGGCCGGTCCCTGAGCCGAACCGGGCCGTGGCCATGACCCCCTTCCTGATCCACACGCCCATGGAGTTCGAGGTCTTCACGGGCGAACTGACCGTGAACGAGCAGACGGATGTCTTCGCGCAGCATCGTCTGAAGTCCAAGTGGCGCATGGAGACGCACACCCTGCCCCTGGACCCCAACACGATCGCGACCCGGGGCCTGTACGCCAAGGTGACGATCGAGTACCTCGACGAGGACCGCGTGCGCACGGTGGAGGACCAGATGTCCCTGCCGGTGGGGCACGGCTTCGTGGGGACCACGGCGAGCGATACGTGGCGTTGGGAGGATCTGGCCAACCCCCGGGGGGTTCGGCTGTCCACCGCAGGCGTTTGCACGGCGGTCTCGTCCGCGGAGAACCCTTTCCTGACCCTGGCCGACCTCGGCACGAATGCCTACACGCCCTACAAGGTCCTGGACTTGGACGTCACCTACGACCGCGACGTCGTGTCCTGGAATCAGTTCGCGGCGTCGTCCGGCCAGAGACGGATGTGGACAAACAGGAACGTGGTGCGCCTGTGGGCCTGTCAGCCCCCCGACGCGGGGGACCTCCTTCAGGAGAGGGACTTCAACGACATGGGGATCCACATCCGCACGTCCTTCTATTACCCCGCGGCGCCCGAGGCCTATCCCAACTGGGGCGGCACGACCGCCCCCCTGAAGCGGTGGGGGCAGACTGAGATCGAGGGGCTCACCACCGAGCCCATTGTGCTGCGGGGCTACTACTCCCAGACCTACAGGCCCGAGCACCACAACCTCCAGGAGAACTTCCTCTTCGAGCCCAGACTCGAGCCTGGGATCTCTCAAGGTATCCTGGACGAACTGCGAGCCCAGGACATCCGGCTGATCCACATGACCACGACCTGGGTGGAGGAAGGCGTACACACGGCGGAGTTCCGGACGCACGGCTTCTGAGCGGGGTCTCCTGGACCTTTGCGGGGAGGGGCGACCGAGAGGGGCAGGCCCGGCTACAGCTTCAACACGCTGCCCCGCTCGTTGGTGCAGACCAGCTCGTGCCTTCCGCCCGTGTAGTCGGGCACGGCATGGATGACAATCCGCTTGTCGTGGGTCTGTTCGATCTGGGCCAGCGTGGTTCGCCGTTCATTTTGCAGGTACTCGGCGACCTCGGGCGAGACGGACAGGTCGATCCGCTTGATCTGCTTCCTGGAGGCCGAGACGTTGAGCACCCGGATCAGCTCGATGGACAGGGACTCGTGGCTCTTGACAAACCCGGCCCCGCCGCAGTGGGGACAGGCCAGGTAGGTGCTCGATTGGATCGAGCCCCGCATCCGCTGGCGGGTCATCTCCACGATCCCGAACCGGCTGATGGGGAGGATCCTGGACCTCGCCCGGTCGGGCTTGACCGCCTGTCGGAAGACCCGCTCGACCTCCTTGCGGTGCTTCGAGTTCCGCATGTCGATGAAGTCGCACACGATCAGGCCACCCAGATCCCGCAGCCGCAGCTGCCGGGCGATCTCCACCGCGGCCTCCAGGTTGGTCTCGAACGCGGTCTGTTCGGCATTCCGCTGGCCGTGATTGCGGCCGCTGTTCACGTCGATGGCCACCAGGGCCTCGGTCTGTTCGATCACGATGGAGCCGCCCGTCTTGAGGGGAACGGACCGGGACTGGACGCGGGCGATCTGCTCCTCGATCTGGAGTTTGTGAAACAGGGGCAGGGTCTCGTCGTAGAAGGTGACCATGCTCTTCTGCCGCGGGTAGGCGTGGGCCAGGAAGTCCCGGATCTTGTCGACCACGACCTGGGAGTCGCAGATGATGTTCGTGATCTGGGGGTTGAACACGTCCCGCATGGCCCGGATCACGAGGTCCGACTCCTGGTACAACGGGCAGGGGGCCCGCTCGGACTGGAGCCTCTTCTCAATGGATTCCCACAGGCGCAGCAGGTAGCGGAGGTCGGCCTGGAGGTCCTTCTTGGTGCTGCCCTCCCCCGCGGTCCGGATGATGCAGCCGATGTCCTTGGGGGGGTGGATCTCCTCCAGGATCTGGCGGAGGCGGGTCCGTTCCTCCTCCTGCTCGATCTTGTGCGAGATGCCGTGGTGGTGCATCCACGGCATGAGCACGATGAGCTTGCCCGGCAGGGCCGGGTACGTGGTCAGCGTGGGGCCCTTGGTCTTGAGCCCGTCCTTGGTGACCTGGACGAGGATCTCCCGGCCCTTGCGAAGACAGTCCTGCATCAGGGGCCGGTCCTTGAGGGATTGGCGCTGTCCGACCGTCTCCACGGCCTCGTGCTTGGCGCCCGGGAAGTACCGTGGATGCAGGTCGCTGATGTGGAGGAAGCCGTTGACCCCGGTCCCGAGGTCCACGAACGCGGCCTGGATCCCGGCCTCCACATGGAGGACCCTGCCCTTGTAGATGTTCCCCACCATGCTGGCCAGGTTGGTCCGTTCCAGGTAGAGCTCCTCCAGCGTCCCATCCTGGACCACGGCTACGCGACATTCCTCGCTCTCGGCCACGTTGATCAACAACTCTCTGGTCATCTCCTAAGGTCCTTCCAGCCCGAACCGGGCGGTCTGAGTCGCTTTGATTACGTCGGCTGCCACTGGATCGCCGTGCGGCGGATCGGGGCCGCCAGGTCCGCACGGGTCAGCCCCAACAAGTCCAGGATCTCCCCCACACGGATCGACCCGGTCGGGAAGATCCGGGCATGCACGGCCACGTCCTGACCGGCCACGTCCACGGAGCCCAGGAAGGGCCGCACGTCCACCCGCCGGGGGGCGGCCCTCTCCTCACCGTGGCGGCGATCCACCACCAGGGATTCGCCGGCCAGGAGGGCCAGGGCCTTGTCCCGTAGTTCGTCGGTTCGGAGGCCCTCCTTGAGAGAGAACCGATAATCCGCGGCCACCGCCCGATAACCGGCCCTGCGCCGGGCGATCCATGCGGACATGGGCTCTATGCCCTGGGGCCACTCCTGCGAGAACCGCCTGGCCCCATCCTCCTCCGAGTCGGGGGCCGTCTTCAGGTGCAGGCAGCACAGGTCCCCCTCGGACTCGATGCCGACCGGCTTGGGCAGCGGCAAGGACAGCCTCGGCCTCGGATTGTACCCATGGCTGAAGTCCAGGGGCAGCCCGGAACGCACAGCCGCCCGCAGGAAGACCCGCATCAACTCTGCGTGGGACAGGTACCGGACCAATCCGGAGACCCTGAACTCCGCCGTCAGGTTCACGCCGGCCCCCCGGTCGGGATGGGGGGCGTCGTCCGGTGCCGGGAGCGGAGGGGGGGGATCATGGTCTGGGTTTGGGCTCACGGTCTCCATGCAACGGGCGCGTTTCCCGGGCTCTCAGAAGGCCTCGGGGAGGATCTCCCGGGCCCTGCTCCGCAGGAAGCTGGAGATCTGTCGTTCGGAGTTCATGGCGATGACCTTCCGGGTCAGCTCGTGGCACTGCTCCAGGGTCACGGACCGGATGATCTGCTTGATCTCCGGGATCATGGGCGGCGTCACGGACAAGGTCCGTATGCCCAGGCCCAGGAGGACCATGACGTACTCCGGCTCCGAGGCCATCTCGCCGCATACGCTGACCTCAATGTGGGCCTTGGTCGCATCCTGCACGATCGTGCGGAGCAGGCGCAGGACAGCCGGTTCGACCGCCGAATACAGGGTGGAGACGAGTTCGTTGGCCCGGTCCACGGCCAGGGTGTACTGGGTCAGATCGTTGGTCCCGATGCTGAAGAAATCGGATTCCCTGGCCAGGGACGCCGCGGTCAGCGCAGCAGCCGGGGTCTCGACCATGATCCCGATCTGCACATCCTTGTCGTAGGGGATGCCGTCATCGTCCAAGTCCTCCATCACATCCCGGACGATCAGCTTGGCCTGGCGGAGTTCCTGGAGATGGGTGATCAGGGGGAACATGATCTTGACCTTGCCCTCGGCCGAGGCCCGGAGGATGGCCCGGAGCTGCGTCTTGAACAGGGGGAGGTTTTGCAGGCAGTACCGGATGGAGCGAAGCCCCAGCATGGGATTGCGCTCGGGAACGAACCGCTTGCGCTGGCTGTACTTGTCCGCGCCCAGGTCGAGCGTTCGGATGACCACGGGGCACCCGCGGAAGCACCGGATCGTCTGGGCGTAGGCCTTGTAGTGATCGTCCTCGGTCGGATCGTCGTCACGACTCAGATAGAGGAACTCCGTTCGGTACAGGCCGATCCCATCGCCGCCCTTGTCCCGCACCACCTCCGACTCCTCGGGGAACTCGATGTTGCCCAACAGGTGGATCCGGGCGCCGTCCCGGGTCAGGGCTGGCTTCTCCTTGACCGCGGCAAGGCGCTGCTCCAGCGAGTAGAACTCCTGGAGGTACTTCTGGTACTCGGCCACGGTGGTCGGGTCCGGGTTGGCGATCACGATGCCGCGATTGCCGTCCACGATGACCCGATCGCCCGGTCGTACGTGCTCGGAGAAGTCCTCCAGGGCCACCACGGCCGGGATGCCCAGGGACCGGGCCACAATGGCCGAATGGCTGGTGCGCCCCCCTGTGTCCGTGGCGATGCCTTGGACGAACTGCCTGTCCAGGGACGCAGTCTGGGTAGGGCTCAGTTCGCGGGCGACCACGACCACAGGGTGGGCCAGGCGCTGGGCATCCTCGCGCCGGCGGCCCAGGAGGGCTCTCATGAGGCGCCGTTCGATATCGTGGATGTCCGCAGCCCGCTCGCTGATGTAGGCGTCCTTGACGCTGGAGAAGTGCTCCGCGATCCGGCGCAGGACCGTGGAGACCGCGGATTCGGCGGTCACGGACTTGGAATGGACCATGTCCGTGATCTCCCTGCGCAGGCGGCGGTCCCGAAGGAACCGCAGGTGCACGGCGAAGATGTCCCGGACCTTGCCCGCGGAGGCCCGGTCCTGGCCCGCCGCCAGCTCCGTTAGGTCGCGGACGGCCTCCTTGAAGGCGTTCCGGACCCGCTGCACCTCCGCCATGCGCTGTCCCGGCTCCACGGCCCGGCTGGGGATGTGGTAGTCCTCGGAGTCGATCACCCATGCCTCGGCGATGGAGATGCCCGGTGAGGTCGCGATGCCCTTGCGGATCTCCATCATCGATCGTTCCCTGCCTGCCTGGGTCCGCCCGGCGATGAGGCGGTGTCGAACATCCTGACCTCCACGAGGTCCCGCAGGGCCTCGATGGCCTGCTCTGCGTCGATCCCTGTGGTCCGGATGCTCAGCTGAGTCCCTCTCGCGGCGGCCAACATGCTCATCTGCATGATGCTCTTGCCGTCCACGGTGGTCAGACCGTTGCTGACGCGGACGTCCGCAGCGAAGCGGCTGGCGAGATCGACGAACTGCATGGCGGGCCGCATGTGCAGCCCCTGCGGGTTCTTGATCTCCACCGATGTCTCATGGACCTTCTTTGCCAATCGTGCTGCGCTCCGCGTTGTCTGTGCAGGACATCGGGCGGCGAATCCTCACCAAGTCGGCCGGGTGTCCGCCTCCCGAAGCAGGTCCTCGATGCTTTCTGCGGTCTGGCACTGGCGCAGGAACCGGCGGAACTTCTCCTGCTGCAGATGCCGAAACAGGCTCTCCATCGCCTTGAGATGCTGATCCGCGGCATCGGCCGGACTGATCAGAAGGATGATGGAGAACACGGGTTGCTTGTCGAGTGAGTGAAAGTCGATGCCGGCCGTGCTCCGACCCACCACGCCGGTCACCTCCTTGACACAGTTGTGCTTGACATGGGGCACGGCCACGCCCTTGCCGATACCGGTGCTCGCCTCGTTCTCTCGGTCGATCAGGGCCTTTACGACCTCCTTGGCGCTGCCCCTCTTGAGCCTTCCAGCCTTGTTGAGGGAGGCCACCATGGCCTCAATAACCCCATCGCGGTCCGTGACCGCCAGGTCCGGCAGGGTCGCCTCAAAACAGATGAAGTCCGCGAGATTCATGCGATCTGCTCCATGGAAGTGATGAGAACCCTCCCTGCCGCCGAGCGGGC
>JAGOQT010000120.1 GCA_018007255.1 Phycisphaerae bacterium
CGATTGTGGCCATGCTTGCCTCGCGTCTGGACCGTCTGCCCCACTGGCTCCGGTTCGTTGCTACTCCCCGAAAGGACCGGGCGGTTCTGGACAGCCTTCGGGGTCTCAGGGCCAGGTCGCTGGATGCACAGGACCCCCGCAATCTGGAGGACCTCGACCAGTACATCAGGGCTCGATGCGAGAGTCCTGCCCTTAGGCAGCGACTTGCAGCGTGCCACCAATCGCCTGAACTTGTCTGCCGCATCCTGCACGACAAAAGCCAAGGCAACTTCTTGTACGCACAACAGACCCTCCAAGGGATTGAGCGAGACCTGTACGACGTTGGAAGACTGGATGCACTGCCGCCGGGACTCGCGGGGTTGTATCAGATGTTCTTTGCCCGTCAGTATCCAGACGAAACCGCCTATGTGCCGATCCGGCGGGTTCTTGAAGTCGTACTGGCCGCGGAGGAGCCGCCCACCTGTGAAATGCTTGCGAAGGCCACAGGGTTGGAAGGCGAGACCGAGTTGCCTGCGGTTCTGCGTCGTTTATCACCCTACCTCCCACAGTGCCAGACGGAGGGTGGAGAGAGAGGATACACCCTTTACCACAGGTCTCTCGCCAATTGGCTGACCAACGTTGATGAGCGGGGGAGCCTCTATTACGTCAGTCGCGCACGTGGCCACAAGGCCCTTGCAGATGCATGCTGGGCGGACCTGCAGGCAGACTCTCCAAACGTGTCGGCCTATGCAAGAGCCCACCTGCCTGCTCACCTGCTGGCACTGGGCGACTGGGAAAGGCTGCTCCAGGTCCTCGCCACGTTTCGTGAGCCCAGCCTGATGGAGGAGTGGGTGGAGCGAGGAGATGAACTCGGTGCGGCATGTCTGACGAATCTGATCAACAAGGGCGGTCTTCGATCCCACCATCAGGCAGCCCTTGCGGCACAATTGGCGAGAATCCATGGCAATCGTGGCAAGTATTCCGACGCAGAGCACTGGCTCAGATTTGCCTTGGCACACACCTCATGGTGGCATGGACGTCGCACACGAGCCGTGGCAACCCACGAGTTGGGTTCCCTGTACCTCTACCGCGGAGATGTGACGCGCGCGGCTCGCTGTTACCGCCGAGCCCTACGATTATGCATGCTAGGTGTGCCGATCTACCATGACGAGGTTGCGGCCAACGAAGTTGCATTGGCCACAGTTGCATTGGCGAACGTTGTCTTGCCCGGCTTTCGCTGGTCAAAGGTCGTCCGCCTCGCCCGACATGCTCACAGAGAAGCATGCTCGGCATCCAACGTGCCGCACGCACTCGCGGCGCAGCGTCTGCTGGCAATTGCATTTGAGCACTTGGGCAAATACGATGCTTCACGAGCAGTGTGTCTTTCCGCCCTCGAAGCAAGCCACCAAGCAGGAGCAGACATTGAAAGAGCAAGGCTCTCATCACAGGCTGGCTACTTCTTCTACCGCCAGGCAGCTTTGCACGGGCAGACGTACACCCAAGCAAGGGAATACTCGAATCAGGCGGTCCGGATCGCGGAGCAGATTCACCATCTGTATACGATGCTGGACGCGACGCTGTGCTTAGGTGGCTGTGCTCTGGCAGAAGGCCAAACAGAGGAGGCAATCAAGTGCTTCGAACGAGTCAGTTCCTCGTTGCCACCCGGGCGACACCGCGAACTCCTGACAGCGGCGCGTTTGGGCCTTGCGGCGGCAGCCCATCAAAAGGGCGACACGGAGAACGCCCGTAAGGGATACCAGCAGGCCATCGCCCTCGCTACAGAGGCACGCGGCCTGCCGGGTTTAAGGATGCGGTCACTGATTGGCCTTGGTGCGATCTGCTGGCACGACGGCGACCATCGAGAGGCAGAGGTGTTCTGGCAACAAGCGCGCCGCTGCGCAAGACGCTATTCTCTGCTTCAGCAACAGATGTTCAACATGAACCTCCGCCGTTGTCGCATGGCGCGAAACGTACCACCGCTATGACGCGCTGGGCGATGCGCGCCGTCAACGACGGACACGACTTGAGGGCTAACCTCTCTCGTCCAGACTGGACCACTCTTGGCGAGAGCTCGCCTCAACCGGGATTGCTGGCTGGCTCACCCTGGGACGAGTTCAGATATCGTCACCTTGACCCTGTGATAGGAGAGGAAGCGCCGCCCGATGGCGTACCACTTGAAAACCTTCGCTGCACCGCATCCATGTCTGCAACTACGCCTCTCTTCCTTAGCTGCTCCTTCATCTCGTCAGCCCTACGAGATTGCTTTCTCGCCTTCAACCAACTCCACAGCCCCATAGATGACCCCCTTTCCTGTCACCCAAGATTCGGCAGACTGTACACACACATACTTGATCACACTCCGTAGCCTCTGACAAGCAAAAACAAGCTTGGCGGATGCATTCCAATCGACATGCAGGTTCCACTTGCCCCTATCCGAAGGGGAAGCAAAGGTCTGTACGTCCGTGCGTGACGTGTTCTTCTGGCGAGATGGTACCTCTTTATCTACAATGGCTTATGAACCTCAGAGCCAGGGAGATTAGGCCATGAACTGCTGGTAGACAGAGTAGCCCAAGCCATGAATGCTGCCAAGGGCAGCCGGGTTATTGCCGACACGCAAGAGCTTGTCCGGGATGCATGAGCCAAGGGCTCTGCTGGGTCTGTAGGTCAAGACCGGGGCGATTCTCCCTCGTGCAGACCCATATTCCCGCGTGGACAACGCCTCAGGCGGCACGTACAATTGCACTCGCTGTCCCCGGACTGAGGACTCTGCTGGGAAGGGAAGCTGATGGCACCTGGGTGGCGGACGCGACCGGTCTTCATCAGCAGCACGTTTCGCGATATGCACGCGGAACGCGACTAGCTGCGGCACCATGTCTTCCCTCGCCTGGAGGAGGAGCTTCGCAGGCGTCGCCACGTCCTCGAGCCGATCGACCTGCGGGTCGGTGTGGAGACCGCAGGGGCCGGCAACGAAGAGGCCCGCGAGCTGCTGGTCTTGAAGGTCTGCCTCAACGAGATCAAGCGGAGCCGGCCCTTCCTGCTGGTCCTGCTGGGCGACCGCTACGGGTGGGTCCCGCCGGAGGACCGCATGGCAGCCGCTGCCCAGGAGGCCGGCCTCGCCGGCCAGGTCCAAGGGCGGAGCGTCACGGCCCTGGAGATCGAGTACGGCATCCTCAAGGAGTCGCCCGAGCAGCGGCGGCGGTGCTTCTCCTACCTCCGCGACCCGTTGCCCTATGACCGGATGCCGGCGGAACTGGCCCAGCGGTACAGCGACGCCCACGGCACCGATCCGGGCGCCCCGGCCCGCGCTGCAGCCCTGGAGGCCCTCAAGGCCCGCCTGGACAGGGACCCGGAGCTGGGGTCCAGGGTCCGGCACTACCGCGCAGGATGGGACCAGACAGGGCAGCGGGTCACGGGTCTGGAGGCCTGGGGCGAGCAGGTGTTCCAGGACCTCTGGGGCGACCTGGAGTCCGAGACTCGCCAGTTCGCCCAACAGCCTCTGCCCACCTGGGAGCAGGCGGAGCGGGCTGCCCTGGCCGAGTTCGTAGAGCACCGCACCCGGGACTTTGTCGGCCGAGAGGACCTCACCGGTCAACTCCTGGGAATCGCCCATTCCCCTGTCCAGGACGGCGCACCCTGGTGCGCGTGCGTGACAGGCAGCGCAGGCAGCGGCAAGAGCGCGGTGTTCGCGCACCTGTACCGGCGCCTGGAGAGCGACCGGTCGGTCCTCTTGCTGGCCCATGCGGCGGGGATCAGCCTGCGGGCGTCGCAGGTCGATGCCATGCTCCGCCGATGGATCGGCGAGCTGGCGGCGTCTCTGGGTGTGACTGATCCGTTGCCCGACAAGGCGAGTAACGAGGAGGTGGAGCAGACCTTTGCCTCACTGCTGGGCCGCTCTGCCCAGCGCAGCCGCGTGGTTGTCCTGGTGGATGCACTCAACCAGTTTGAGCCCACCCCGCGTGCCGGACACCTCACGTGGCTGCCGAAGCTCTGGCCGCCCAATGCCCGGCTGATCGCCACCGGCCTGCCCGGGCCGCAGACCCAGGCCCTGGGGCAGCGATCGGGCGTGCTCGGGATCGGCCTGGCGCCGCTGACTGCACGAGACGCCGAGGAGATCTCGCGCAAGGTATGGGCACGCTACCATCGGCAGTTGAACCCCCAGGTCCTGCGCACACTGCAAGACAAGAGACGGCCCGACGGGACCAGCTCCTGCGGCAATCCGCTCTGGCTGAACCTGGCCAATGAGCAGTTGAACCTGCTGGATGCGGATGACTTCGAGCGGGCCGAGCGGCAGTTCAGCGGCTCGCCGGCCGAGCAGCTCGGCCGGATGATGGTGGACATGGCCGAGCGCCTGCCGCCCGATGTGGAAGGCCTATACGACTGGCTGTTTGCGCACGCGGAGAAGGTGCACGGCGGGCCGTGGGTCAAGGCCTTCTCCGGCCTGATTGCCGCCAGTCGCTTTGGCTGGCGCGAAGGCGACCTCCGCGTCCTGGTCCCGGTCGCAGCCGGGTTGTTTGCCCCGGGCATCTCGACAGAGACCTGGGACGACCTGAGGTTGGCCGCCCTGCGCAGGGCCTTCCGGGCCCATCTGGTCGAGCGGGGCGCAGCCGGGCAATGGGACTTCTTCCACGCCCAGGCCCGCACTACCTTGACTCGGCGCAACCTGGCGGATAGCAGACTGCTCCAGCGTCTGCACAGCGCTATTGCCGACCATTTGCAGGGATTGCCCCGCGAGGACCCCCTGCACGAGTCCGAGACCATGCACCACCTCCGCGAGGCGGACGACCGGGTCCGGGCGGCCCGCCATTACGGCGGCGACCTGACAGCGGGCCAGGCACAGGGCGTAACGTCGGTCCTGGCTGCACGGTGCCTTGAGGGCGAGGCCTATCCCGAGAACCCGGAGGTGATGTGGGTCCGGTCCCTGCCGGACGCGGTACGCGAGAACCGGTCCGTTGCAGCGGGCCTGTGCAATCGCTTCCTCTACGACCTGAATGGCGCCATCCTGAACCAGGCGAGGCTGGCCACGCGATCCGCGTTACACACGGCGACCCGCGCAGGACTCGAACGACTTGTGTCCTCGGACCCCACCAACGCAGACTGGCAGAGGGGCCTCTCGGTCAGCCAGGAGAGGATCGGCGACGTGTTGCTCGCACAGGGCGACCTGGCCGGGGCTATGCAGGCCTACCGCCAGGCCCTGGAGGTTGCTCAGCGTCCTGCCTCTGCTGACCCCACCAACGCGCTGTGGCTGCACGACCTGTCGGCCAGCCATGACAGGATCGGCGGCGTGTTGCTCGCACAGGGCGATCTGGCCAGTGCCCTGAAGGCCTACAGCGAATCCCTGGCCATCAGTCGGCCTCTTGCCTCTGCTGACCCCACCAACGCAGAGTGGCAGAGGGACCTGTCGGTCAGCCATGGCAGGATCGGCGACGTGTTGCTCGCACAGCGCGACCTGGCCGGGGCACTGAAGGCCTACCGCCAGTCCCTGGAGGTTGCTCAGCGTCTTGCCTCTGCTGACCCCACCAACGCCGGGTGGCAGAGGGACCTGTCGGTCAGCCATAACAAGATCGGCGACGTGTTGCTCGCACAGGGCGACCTGGCCGGGGCTATGCAGGCCTACCGCCAGTCCCTGGAGGTTGCTCAGCGTCTTGCCTCTGCTGACCCCGCCAACGCACAGTGGCAGAGGGACCTCTGGGTCAGCTACTGGCGCATGGCGGCAATTGCGGAGAAGACAGGCACGGGTGACGCGATGGGCTGGTGGCACAAGGCCTTGGAGAAGATGGCAGACATGAAGCAACGCGGCATCCTCCTGCCCACGGACGAGCCGTTCTTGCGGCAATTGCAGCAGAAGGTGCGTGGATGACTGGCAAAGAACCGGGGCGTGGCAGAATCGTCGGGACCAGCGGATCACGGCCTGCTCGAGTCTGGGTCAACGGCGCGCGTGTGCCGCTCTCCAGGTTTGAGGGGAATCAGGATGGCCAGGCAAGACGCGATGCAACTGAGCGATTCTGAGTGTTCGATGGTGTTGTATTGCCTCCTGCGCAGGCAAGTCGCTGCGGGGAAGCCGGCGGAGTTCCTGCTGGTCACCAAGCAGGGACACCCCACGTTCCCGCCCACCAAGTTCCGGCCTGGGGAGGACTTGTACACAGCGCTGGTCCGGCCCATGGAGGAGGACCTTGGACTGGCGCCAGGCACCTACTTCCCGCCGAGGCCACACGGCCTTTGTGGCCATCCGCGGCCGCACCCACATCGGCCAGACGGACAAACTGGACCCAGTTGGACCAGCAAGAGGCACATGTAGAGACATCTCTGGGTTGTCGATCCCCAGCACGACTTGACAGGGATGTCAATTCAGGATAGGATGACAGCACTGAGCATGGCCAAGCTTGTCAGGAGATGGTATTCACTTGGACCAGAACTCTGGTCGTCCAGTTCAAGCTGAACCAACGCACCTCGTGGCCAGCGGAAGGATGAGTGGAAAGGGAAGCACTATGGCTGCAGAGCCCCGAAAGATCGCTCTCTCGTATGCGCGTGAAGACCAACTGTTTGTCAGTGAGGTTTGTGCTATTCTCCGCAGGTTCTACGGACTTGCCAATGTGTTCTGCTACCTGGACGCGCAGGTGAGACCCGGGCCGGGCTCCTCGGGGCAAACGGCCAGGTCGGCGGAGCTCGACGACTTCTACGAGTTCGTCCAGAATGCAGACGTCCTGGTCTGTTTTGGGCAACTGCGGCCGGGGCGCATCTGTGACATCACGCAGGCACAGGATGGCGAACTCAGGAAGTGGCGGGACGTGATCAATGCGCGAGATTCCGGCAACCGGCAAAGGCATACCGTCCTCGTGTTGCTGCCCGGTGAGCATCCCGGTTTGGGAACTAGGACGACTGTCCATGGTAGGCAGGATAGGCTGCAACCTCCACCAACACGCAACACCATGGTCATGGTCAGAGATTTCGACCGGTCGGCGGCGGAGCAATTGGCGGAGAGGATCATCCGCTACCTCCTATTCGGGACGGCGGAAAGGGAATGGACAGCCGACAGGAATTGCCACCTGTTCACCTATGAGAAGAACATGATCGACTGCTTCCACGTGCTGGCGCGGCTGACGCCGGAGGCCCCATTCATCAGTCTGCCCCAGGAACAGAAGACCGAGCTGGTGAAGCTCCTGGAGGCGGGCCTTCCCATCCGCTGGCCCAACATCCGCTTGAGAACGGATTCGCTGCCGACGCCGAATCCGCTGATCGGCGATGTTGTCGGCGCTGCACGTACCGGCATCTCGGCGCTCATAGCGGAACGGACCGCTGCAACCAGGCGACCCGACCAAGTCGTCGCCGCTGCCCTCAGCAAATATCACTGCGACTCAGCAGAGCGACGAAGATGTATGCTGGAAGAGACGTTGTGTTTCTTGGAGGCAGGGCCAAGAGAGCAACTCATGGACCTCAAGCGTGCGGTCCGTGCTGGGATTGTCGTTTCAGGCGGCATCGCACCGGGAGTAAACGCGGTCATCGACGGCATCGTACAGCGGCACATGTCGTACCACCGTCAACTGGCGCCGAACGTGCCGCCGAGCATTCTGGGCTTCCGCCATGGTTTCTGGGGCCTGGCGCAGCCCGGGGCCTCAGACAGTCTTCGCCTGCCGCTGACGGGTGCAATGACGGCTTCCCGTGCGACAGAGGGAGGCGCGTTCCTTGAAACATCGCGACTTGAAGATATGCAGCACGAGGAAAGCAAGCTGAAGGCGATTATGGCCAGCCTGGCAGGGCTGGATGTCCTTTACGTCATTGGAGGCGACGGCACGATGAAGGCGGCGGAAATGCTCACGCGCCGCGCCGCCAAGGAGCGGCTGCCCTTGTCCATCGTCGGCGTGCCCAAGACCATGGACAACGACATTCTGTGGGTGTGGCAATCGTTCGGATTCGCGACCGCCGTTGAGAAGGCCAGGGAGGTCATCAGCAATCTGTGGACGGAGGTTCGCTCGAATCCTCGCGTTTGCGTTCTGCAGGTATTCGGATCGGCGTCGGGGTTTGTCGTCAGTCACGCGGTTCTTGCCAGTCCCACGCACTGCGACGCCGCGCTGATTCCCGAAGTGAAGTTCCGGCTGGAGGCCTTGATTGACCGCGTCGCGAACCGGATCGTCACGGAACAGAGAGCGGTCCCTTACGGGTTTATCGTCATGGCGGAAACCGCCGTGCCGCTTGATGCAGAGAAGTACATGTATGACGAGGGGATTGGCCTCACGAAGGGAGAACTGGGGCAACTCGAGGCGTACCTGCCAATGATGGAGAACAACTTATACGCCGAAGGATCGGCACATGACGATCTGCGATCGGGCGCCCTCAAACTGGTCTCAAGAGGCCTGGAACTGGGTTTGAAGAAGATACTGGGCACGAATAGGGACATCCATCTGGATCGGCTGCGGGTGTTCACTAACGAACCTCGGCACATTCTCCGCGCCACAGGCCCCAGCTTCTCGGACATCATCATGGGGCAACGCCTCGGCGCCTTGGCGGTAGACAACGCGATGGCTGGCTACAGCGACTTCATGATCAGCCAGTGGCTGACAGAATACGTACTGGTACCTCTCCGGCTCGTGGCGTTAGGACGAAAACGCATCCCGCCTGATGGGATCTTCTGGAAGTCCGTGCTTGCGAAGACTGGGCAGGGCGATCTCTCATAGACTCTCCGCTGCTGGTGACCTGGCCTCCGTCCTGCCACTCAGACCTCAGTGGAGGAGTGTCAGCGTCTCGCTTCCCGCGATGGCCTCCTGGCCATCCGAGGGCGGGCCAGCTTCACCCCATCGCTGCTAGGATCGACACCACAGGAAGGTCTTACGGCCTCGCTACGAACGGGTCTACTTGCCGGTCGTATAGTCTGAACAGCCGTGTGTCCTTCAGCCTGTCTGCAACGGCATCGCGCAGGGAGCGGTGAAACCAGGCCGTGTCTTCCTTCGATGCATTGAAGTACTCCCAGACTCGTTCACCGGAGAGCTGAAGCTCGTCGCGAAGTGCGGCCAGGTTCGAGAGCTTGTCTGCCAGGATGATCAGGAGTTGCTCTCGCGACGCCTGGGCACAGGCCTTGATGCTGTGCTCCTTGCGGGTCCGCCAGGTCCGGGTCTTCTCCTGCCTGGTCATGGCCGGCCCCTTGTCCGGCTCTGTGGCGAACAGGACCAGGCTCAGCACATGCTCCCCGAATTCCCTCCGGATGTCCTGAGGCGTGCAGCCAGTGTCCTCCAGCAGGTCGTGCAGGATGCCGCCAATGACCACCTCCTCCGAGACCCCCGGCTCACACAGCAGGAGCCTGGCCACGTCCAGGATGTGCACAATGTACGGCGCCCCGCCAACCTTGCGGGTCTGGCCGCCGTGGTGCTCAAAGGCAAAGGCCAAGGCCTTCTGGACTCCATCCATGCCACGTATCTCCAGGCTCGAACGTCACATAGGATCGGTCTGATTGTAGCGGGTCTCCCTTGACCGCACAACCCCCCGTAGACGGCAAGGGCGACCAGGACTGCACCAAGAAGACTGATGCCTGGCTTGACAGCGACGGGATGTCCCGTCTAGACTGGGTGCGTTCCTAGGTCGGTATGAGGCCCGACTATGCAAGAGGGCAAGGAACTCGTGACAGCGAGACAGAGGGGTATCCCCGCTGAAGCGGGTCCAGGGATCTGGTCCACAACTTGGCATTGACTGTTTGCGCTCGCAGCACGCGAAGGTGCCTATGCTGAACGTCAAGTCGGTGCACGCCGAGGAGAGGAGAGCGAGGCCGGCGCGCCGGACCTGTCTGACTACTGCAGGCAGTGCCGTTTGCCCATATCGAGGGACGCCATGAAACCCAAACCCTACGTGGTTACGGGCAAGGCCCTGATCCGTGATCGCAAAGGCAGGATCCTGCTGATCAGGCGGGCCATGTCCTGCAAGAACTTCAAGGGCAAGTGGGAACTCCCAGGCGGCAAGCCTGACCCAGGGGAGACCATAGACGCGGCCCTCCGGCGGGAGGTCAAGGAGGAGACCGGGCTTGCCTTGCGGGATCTGTACCTGGCCGGGGTAGCAGAAGCCAAGATCCCACGATATCGCATCGTCTACGTCATCTTCGAGACCCGCGCAAAGCCGGGCAAGGTCAAGCTGAGCGAGGAGCACACCGCCTCCACCTGGGCCGGCCTGCAGGAGGCCATGCAACTGGATCTCTGTCCTGGGATTGACCCATTGCTGCATGGCCTGGCTGGCGTACGACAACGCGGCCGGCATCCTGCGTCGACAATGTATGCCCTTGAACCGAGGTAGTGGCATCTCCTTGAGGAACACAATTGAGGACCAAGAGCCATGGCCAAGAAGAAGCAGATCTCCCCGGAAGAGCACAGGAGACAGATCAGGGCCTACACGCGTGAGCTGCCCCACTATAGAGAGTACGCTGATGCCCTCGAACGCATCTTCAATGCGGCCTTTCCCTTGGCCGTGGTCCAGAAGCGAGCCAAGACCATATCGAGCTTCGCAGAGAAGTGCGTGCGTCGGTTTGACACCTACCCCGATGCGGTACACATGCTGACCGACCTGTGTGGTGCACGGATCATCGTTCAGACGCTGGGGCTCACTACCGCTGTCCGCCATTTCATTGAGGTGAACTTCGCCGTTTTGGAGTGTGACGA
>JAGOQT010000121.1 GCA_018007255.1 Phycisphaerae bacterium
GCATGGGAATGGGCGGTCCGGGCGTTTCCATTCAAGGCCGGGAGCGGATCACCGTCCGAAATGGAACGATTGCCGGCTGGGCCAGGGGGATCGCGATCCGCGACTCGAACGACCTGCGCGTCCAAGACCTGGCGATACAGGACTGCCGGCAAGAGGGCCTCGCCGTAGACTCCTCAAGCCGCCTCTGCCTGGAGGGGGTCACCTGTACGGGGAATATGCACGGCATGGCGTTCTCCGGGGTCCGAGCCATCCGGGCCACGGACTGCCGGGCGAACGAGAACCGCGACATTGGGGTCCAGTACACAGGGTGCGAGGACGGCCTGTTCAGCCGGATGGTGGCCCGATCCAATGGAACGGACGGCGTGGATATCGAGGCCTGTCACGACCTCCACATCCAGGGTCTGCAGGCCCTGGAGAACAAGGACGACGGGATCGACATCCGAGAGACGACCTTCGCGAGCCTCTCGGATTCGACCAGCGACAACGGCGGACCGAGCCTGGAGTTGGAGGGAGGCTCGGACGTAACGGTCCGAGACTGCCAATACGCGGACGGCTCGCCCTCGGAGAGCCTCATCGGATTCAACGTAGTCCGACGGTGCTCCAGCCTGCGGGTGAGGGTCGTGGACGATAACGAGGACCCTGTGTACGGGGCCCGAGTGGAGATCTTCGATACACGCCAGGCTGTGGCCGGGCAGTCCGGTCAGGCAGACCTGGTGTGCGCACTGAACACGGACTTTCAAGGCTGTCTGCCTGCCCTCGACCTCCTCTGGTACACCCGCGTCGGGATCCTGCGGACCCAGTCCGGCCCCTATCGGGTCCGGGTGAGCCATCGCGGGTTCCAGGATGTGGAGTGGGTCTACGACGCCCATGCCCCCGCTCAGCAGACCTTCGCCCTGGCGCCCTGGCCCGCCGGGTGAGGGGACCGTGGCGGAGGATCGGATTACCAGCCCATGGGGTCAGATTGGGTGGGCCGGGCGGGTCGAACGGCTGCACCCAGGCTCGAATCAGAGCGGTTCGATGCCCAGGCACCGGCCGCTTCGGTCGTAGGCCTCCAGTTCACCGCTCTCCGTGCCGGGGTCGAGGACCAGTGTAGCCCCCCAACGGCTGGTGTCGCTCCACGTGAGATCGAGGGCATCCATTCGCCCCTTCAACCGGATCTGGTACACATCGATCCAGGCCTGGCCATGGAGCACGATGGTCTGGTCCAGCCCCGGTTCTCTGGAGAGGACTCTGAAAGGGACCGGCTGGGGCAACTGGTTGAGCACGTAGGCCCTCCGTCGTTCGATCAGGGACTCGATCGCTTGGGAGGCGTCCATCCCCGACTGTCGGGCATAGTAGGCGATCCAGGGGGAGAGGATGTCCGTGCGATAGGTCGTGGTACAGAGGTCCAGCAGATGCCCTTGGAACAGACGCCGGTACGCTGGGATGGCCAGGATCTTCTGGAGCTGGGACCCGCTGGATCCGTATGGGGAGCCGGTGGCGGACGCGGAGAAGGCCCGGTCCGTGTCCCAGGGCAGGGCCTCGACACGGCCGTCACCGGGCCGCACGTACAGCTTGAGGTTATGGGGGTGGCTCTGATTGTAGGTGTCGCCCACCGCGCACAAGGATTGGCAGGCGAACAGACGCACCCACTGGTCCACGTCCAGGACCTGGCCGATCTGCGAGGCAAAGGCATCCCCGCTCAGGCCGAAGGTCCGCACCATGGCCATGAGGTCGGAGTAGTCGTCCTCTGCCCGATGGTTCTGGATGAGGTAGTTCCAGCGGTAGGCCTCCTTGTCCGATCCCATGTCGCCGAAGTCCGTGTCCAGGACCTTGTTGGGACGCCGCTTGAGGCCCTCGGGGCGGCCGTCCACGGTCCGATCGGAGTAGTAGAGGATCTCCATCTCGAAGAGCATCCCGTCGCTGCCGTCCGGGTACACGGAATCCAGATACCCATCGCCATAGCGGGCCAGGAAGACCTGGGCCGGGCCGTCCATGTTGTGGAACGGGGCGATCAGGTAGGCCATGTCGTCGTAGAAGCTGGGCAGACCGCCCGCGCGGTTGCCGATGTGTTTGAACACCAGGTCCCTGTGGCGCCCCGAGTCGGCCAGGTTGCGATCCAGGGAGAGCCCGTCGTGCACGCCCTGGAAGAGCCGGTCAGGACAGAACCGGAGGTTGAACCCCGCGCGGAGGTCCTGACGCCCATACCCGCTGCCTTTGAGGCGGACCTGCACGTCGTAGTACACATCCCGATCCTTGTAGACCACGGTTGCGCCCACGCGGTGGTTGCTGAGCTGATTCACCTCCTCGTGTATGGTCCGGACGTCCTCGGGGGTCATCAGCACGCGGATGCGGTGTGAGGACCCGCCGGCGGCCTTGGTGTCATGGACCTGGAACAGGGCACGCGAGCCAGGTCCCTCTGCTGGGGCATAGGCCTGGCACCCCAGCCCGTCGGACGAGGCCACATAGAACTGGACCACGGCCCCGGCCCTCTGCCCGGGGAGGGTCCCTGTGAACAGGCCCTGGCCAGATGCCTGCATGGTGGCGCGCTGGAAGGCCCCGCCGTCCACCGCATACCAGAGGTGCGCACCGATCACACCGTCCGGATCGCCCAGCAGACAGGTCACGGTCACAGCCTGGTAGGCGCCGGGGACCACAGGCGAGTGACGCAGGTCCGTGTAGGTCGGGCCGATGTTGCTGCGGGCCTGGGAGTTGGGTGCCCCCGGTGTGCCCGGCCGCGCGGACATGGGCAACAGCGTCGTCCTGGCGAGCCGGTTGAAGTACAGGCGGGTGTTGAGCTGGTTCGATCCTGCCAGCCACCGGGCACGGAACGAGACCTCGTACCTGCGTCCGTCCACAATGGGCCTGTTCCCGGCCAGCGTGGTCTCCACGTGGTTGTGATTGTGGCCCGATGCGCCCGTGGCCTTGAGGTGGAGGACGGGATTGGTCGGGTCCTCCGGATCCGGGATGACTGCGCCGAAGCCGTGGTTCCCGAGGAGCCTCCATGAGGTCATGCCGGACTCGAATGTGCCGTTCTGGATCAGGTCCACAGGTGCGCCATCCTGCTCCTCCTGCACGCGGACATCGTCGATCAGCAGCTCGCCCGCATCGAGCAGACCGAAGACGAACTCATTCCACAGGGTGGGCGTGTTGGATCCCGGATACGGGGCAGCCACACCCCCGTACGTGACCCGGGTCCAGCCGGAACGAAGGGCCTCGCTGCTGGCCGCCCAGGCCTGGGCACAGGCGTTGTCCGCCCGGGGATCCCTCAGCTCCAGACTGGAACCGCCGCCGTCCGCATACGCGGGCCAAGGGGCCTCGTCGTAGTAATGCACCTCGTCCGCAGGCAGCCCCCGTCCATCGAGCAGCACAAGCCTGTCGTCCTTGCGGGACAGGGACCCCACGAAGTCGCCCACGATGCGGATCGCGGGATACTCTGCGCGGAGGGCAAGGGCATCCGAGGCGACCACCAGGTACCCCCCTGCCTCCAGGATCGTGTCGGGCTCGAAGACGAACCGGATGCCGTCCGCGAGCTGCCAGCCTGTCAGATCCACCGCATGGTCGCTTCGATTGTGCAGCTCGACCCAGGTGTGCGCAGGCTCGTTGGGTTCCGGACGGTTGGGCGAGACATGGTAGAGGATCTCGTGGATCACAATCTCGTCGCGGAACCTCGCCTGGTTGGGGGCCAGGGGCGTGGGCTCCACGGGGGACAACCATGGACCCCGGCCGTCCGGGACGCGGGCCCGGTGCCCATCCGGGACCCGCGCAGCGGCCTCCACGGACAAACCGTCCGGCGAGTACAGGAAGAGATTGTCTCCGGCCCTCGGAGCGAATCCCAGAGACACCCCGTCCAGAATGGCGAAGGCATGGGGGGCCAGGTCCGCATCGGCAAGGACACAGACCCCGCCCGATTCGCCGGAGCCGACAACGAGCATGCCCGACAGGGGGACGGGCGAGTCGGAGACATTCAGGATCTCGCACCAGAACGTGCCCACGTCTCCGGGCTGGATCTCGTTCAGGGCGATCGATCCGGCCGGTGCGGCCGGCTCAGGGAAGTTGGCGCGTCCGGGCGTGCCCAGCACCTGTCCGCTCCAGGTCCAGTTGCCCGGCTCCCCTGAGGCCAGGTCCTCCTGGCGTTTGGCCAGGGACACGCCCGACCCGTCCGGCGCCACAGGCCAGGGGTCCTGATCGCGAAACCGAACCTGGTCCATGATCCGGCCGCTGTTGTTGACCAGGTTCAGCGTCTCTCCCGAATTGGACAACCGGCCTGAGAACGGGCCCAGTATGGGGGGCACGCCGTTGTGCAGGTAGAGCACCAGCGGGGACGCCGCCACGACCAGGAAGCCCTCGGCCGGGAGAACGGTGCCCTCAGGGAAGGTGAAATCCACGCCCCCTGTGAGGGCCCAGCCCGAGAGGTCCACGTCCAGGGCCAGTTGATTATGCAGCTCCACCCATTCCAGGGCATCGCCCAGGTCCGCGGGGTGGTACAGGATCTCGTTGAACGCCACCACGGAGTCACCGAGACCGGGCGGGCACGACACCCACCCCGATACGGCGATCAAGACAAGGACAGCAAGCCGTTTCACCATGAGAGTCACCGAGGCCTATCGGGATTCCAGTATACTGCCCTGGGTCCCAGAAGAGTACACGATCTGGTCGGGCCATGGGCATGGGCCGGCCCCATTCCCCGTTGACACGGCCTGCAGTGCGCTCTACCCTGGCCTTGTCGCGCCCGGGGCCGGGCGGCCCCCGTGCGCCGCAAGACGAGCCGCCCAAGGACACTCGGAGCACCATGAAGCGAGTCGTACACGGTCTGGTCCTCTTGGTCGTTGTGCTCTTGGCCCTGTCCCAGTACGTGCTTCGCGCCTGGCAGGGCCGGGAGCCCGCCCCCCAGGCGGGCCCGGAGTTCTCGGGTCCCGTTGTGCACGTGGCCGACGGGGATACAATCGAGGTCCTGCATAGCGGCCGGCCCGAGCGGATCCGGCTCAACGCAGTGGACTGTCCCGAGCAGGGACAGGCCTTTGGCACGGCCGCAAGGCAATTCACCTCCAGCCTTGTGTCCGGCCAGGATGTGACCGTCCGATCTTCGGGCCAAGATCAGTATGGTCGCACGATCGGAGACGTCCTTCTGCCCGATGGCCGGAGCCTCAATCAAGAGTTGGTTCGGGCCGGTATGGCCTGGTGGTACAGGGCGTACTCGAACGACAGGGTTCTGGGCGACCTGGAATCCGAGGCCCGATCCGAGAGACGCGGCCTGTGGTCCGACCCCCATCCCACCCCGCCGTCGCAGTGGCGGCGTCAGAACAACCCGGCAACCCCATAGCCCGTCCCGGCCCAAGCGGGCACCCGACCAAGGAGAATGCCATGAGACGAGTCATCCTGGTCCTATGCCTATTCGGGTTGTTCGGCCGATCCTGGGCGGCATCAGTCACCGAGATGCGCAGGCCCAACATCATCCTCCTCATGGATGATCAGCGCCGCTGCGACGCCATCGGGCGTGTAGACCCCACCACGAAGACCCCGGCGTTGGATCGTCTGGCCGGGGAGGGGATCCTCTTCTCTCAGGCGGTCTGCCAGGCGCCCATGTGTGTGCCCAGCCGCTATTCGATGATGCTCGGGCTCTATCCTCATCAGGTGGGCATCCTCAGCAACGGCCCGGGCCTGAGCGACGAACAGTTGCCGTGCGACCCGCTTCCGGAACTGCTGCGCAAGGCGGGGTACCAGACCGCCGGATTCGGCAAGACCCATTGGTCTGCCAAGGAGGCCTCCACGCGGGGGTTTGAGGTCCGCTATGCCTCGACTGACCCTGAGATGGGTGCAGTCCTGATGAGCCAGCACAACCCCGCCGGCCTCAAACGCTACTACGACGAGGTCGCACCCTATGGCAGCGGCGAGGAAAGGCCCGCCGGTTACCTGGGGCGAACGAGCCAGGTTCCGGAGGAGGACCATCGGGATGGATGGGCCTTGAACCGCTGTCTGGAATTCCTCGACAGGGGCCTCGACGAGAAACGCCCACTGTTCCTCTATCTCTCTTTCCTGAAGCCACACGCGGCGAACAATGTCCCGCCCGGATATGAGGACCTGTACGACCTGGCCAGCATGCCTGTTCCGGAGCAGCCTTCCCTGGAACAGGTTGAGCCCTGCCACGCCACGGGCACCAATCGGGAGGAGATGTACCGCTCGTTTTGGAGCAAGGCAACACACGAGCAATGGCAGCAGATGATCCTTCGCTATCGGGCCAATGGTTCCTGGATCGACAGCCTGTTCGGCCGTGTAATGGACAAGCTGCGGGCCAAGGGCCTGCTGGAGAACTGCCTGATCGTGTACGTGTCCGACCACGGTGAGATGCTGGGCGAGCGCTACTACCGATTCAACAAGTACTGCCTGTTCGAGCACAGCGTCCGGGTGCCCATGATCCTCTCCGGCACCGCAGTCCCGGCCGAGAGGCGAGGCACCATCGATCCTCGACTGGCGGAGAACATCGACCTCTATACCACCATCGCGGCAGTCGCCGGTTTACCGAAGCCCGGCAACACCCCGGGGGAGAGCCTGCTGGGTCCAAGCGCCAGGAAGGGGGCGTTCTGCCAGTACAGCGACCAGGCCACGGTCGTCTCGTTCATGTGGAGGACGAGAGAACGGAAACTGATCCTGACCTTCGCCAAGTCGAGTCTTCAGAAGGGTTCGCTCCAGTCGGACGACACGACCGCCGGGGAGTTCTACGACCTCAAGACCGACCCCAGAGAATGGCACAATCGCTATACCGCGCCCGAGTACCGTGCCGACAGGGATCGTATGTGTGAAGAACTCCTCGCCCACCTCAACGGTGTTGCACTCAAGAAGGCAACCCGATCGGAATAAGGACACCCAAGAGTTCCTCTGCACGTTCGTGAGGGCCCAGCCACACCCGCGGCAACGGGTGTCGTCCCAGAGGCTCCAAAGGGTAAAGGGGGTCAGCTATTTCAAAGGCCCCTTTCTGCCCTCGGTCGTGCCCTCACGGTGACCCGGCCTCCCAGGTTCGGGCCTGCTACTCATAGCGTCTTTCGTCGCCGCAGCCAGCCGACAAGACCCATCCCGAGCGTGCCGAGGAGCAGGGCACCCGGTGCGGGAACGGCGGGAGGTACGTCAGCCGGTACGAACAGACGGAACGTGTCATAGCCGATGTTTGAATCGGGGAACATGGCGTTGTCATCCTGCTCGTCCACGACCAGTGACGCAATGTTGGCGCTGGACGATAGGAAGCCGACGAATAGAGACTCACCCGGGACACCGCCGAGACCAGGACCACCGGGAACGTCGCTGGAATACACCAGTTCACCCGCAGGGCCGTAGAGGGCGACATTCGTTGACGAGATGGAGTCGCGGGACTGGAACAGGAGGTCAAAGCCGAAGGCAGAAACCGGGGCTGCAAAGGTCAATCTCAAGTCGTCATTCTCCAGTAACGGATCGGACCCAGGTGCCAGTTGCGTACCCCCTGGCGACAGCACGTTCTGCCCGCTGGTCGCGAAGAGCTTGTTCGTGTCGGGATTGGACACGCTGAAGAAACCGTCCGGTGTGAAGGTATCCGCTCCGCGGACAACGATGAGTGGCGCGCTCGGTGACGGGAGATTGCCCAGAGTGAAGGTGACGCCGGCAAACGTCAAGCCCGTGATATCGGTTCCAGCCGCCATGCCATCAAAGTCAATTGCCACCGGCGGGGAGCCTGCGTCGGTGTTGAAAGCCGCCAGAGAGCCGTAGTAGATGTTGAGTGCACCGACAGACGGGTCGGACATCAGAAACACCCAGACGATAGCCGCCCCCAGTGTCCTCCACAGACCGTTGCGATACCGTCTCATGATTCTCTCCTCTCATAGACCGATGTAGCGTCACGCGTCTCACGGCAGCACCACACTGTCTGTGAGGTTGGGGTCCAGGTCGACGTCGGCGCACAGGATGGAGTGCTTGTCGTAGTCTTCGGGCGTCTCGCCGAGGGCGATCAGATCAGCGGCCGTCGCGATCTGGTACGGGTCGTTCGGCTCCCCCGTCCCGCCGCTGTACTTGGCCTGGACAGGCAAGACGCACACGCACACCGCCACCAGTACAGAGATCGCCCACACGGTTCGAATACCTCGGCTCGCCTTCATTCGAGTACCTCCTTCTGACCACCCCTCGAAAAGACCCTCAGTCCGGCTCTTCGCAGGGACATCATCCACAAACGCGGTCAACACGGTATGATGGAGGCCGTTGGTTTGGTAAACTCTAGGATACCAAATACCGATCGACAGCGTCAATTGCAGAACCGTGCCAAGTCAGGCTTTACGATCGACGATTAGGCTTGAATCCCCGGCCAGGCTGTGGCATGCTTGAAAGCTCGTGCGAAGGACTCAGGTTGGAGCTACAGAACGCCCCTCCCTGGTGCAAGGAAGGAACGATGCCCATGAAGGCCAGCGTGATCCATGCAGGATGCGTCCTCGCAGTCATCCTGGCCTCGTCTGTATCTGGGCAGATGGGGCGGCGATGGCCGTCGGAGAAGAGGGTCGTCCCGGACCCGGTGACAGGGATCCCCCTTCACTTCCTGACGACAGACCCCGCGTCAGACTCCAAGATCTACCAGACCCACCCGCAATGGACCGCGGACGGCAAGTGGCTCCTCTTCGGCGGGAACCGTGGAACCGGCTCGCAGGCCTTCGCCGTCCACGAGGAGACCGGCGACATCGTGCAGGTCACCGAGAGCGGGTACATGGGCATGCTCTGCAGCGCCCACAAGGCGATGAAGCTCTACATCATGCGGAACCCCAGGGGCGACTCCGGGCGAGGCGGACGTGGCCCCGCGGGTGCTCCGGCCGAGCGGGGCCCAGGTGTCCGCGGGGCGCCCGGCGGCGCCGAAGCACCCGGCACCCGCCCCGGCCGTCCAGGCGGGCGAGCCGCGGGCCGCGGCGGACAGCAGGTCATCGAGATCGACCTCGCCAGGCTCTTTGCGGACAGCCAGGCCGGGACCATGAAGGCCCCCTCCGAGTACGAACGCCTCTGCGGCACCGTGCCCCCGGGCATCGACGCAGGCGGCAACATGGCCGTGGACGCCCAGGACGACTTTGTCTACTTCAGCGTGACCGGACCGAATACCGCTTCACTCTCCGAGGGTCAGGTGTTGCAGGAGGCCAGCGGGCAGCGACGCATGGGCGCAGGCCCCAGCGGGCTGCGGGCCATGGACCTCAAGACCGGCGAGGTCAAGGTGATCTGCAACGTCGGATTCCAGATCGGGCACGTGCAGACGAACCCGGTCGCTCCCGGCGAGATCCTCTTCTGTTGGGAGACCGGCGGAAAGGCCCCGCAGCGCACGTGGTTCGTCCGCGCGGACGGCACGGGCCTGCGTCCCCTCTATCCGGAGTTGCCCTACGAATGGGTCACGCACGAGGCGGCCATCAGCCGGGACGAGGTGGCCATCGCGATCCTCTGTCATCGCCGGCCCGGGGTGGACGACGCTTGGGGGACCTCCGGCACGGCCGAGCATCCCACGGGTGTGGGCATCGTCAACCTGCGGACCCGCGAGATGCGGATCGCGGGCCAAGTCCCCTTGGGGGACCCGGGCCGCTCGGACTGGCACGTGGCGGGCTCACTGGACGGGCGCTGGGCCGCCTTCGACGACTTCCAGTATCGCCTCTGGCTCATCGATCGTCGCACGGGCGAGACCGTGCTCCTGGCAGACCTCGGGCACAAGACGACCGCCGCCGATCACGTGCACCCGACGTTCAGCCTGGACAGCACAAGGATCGAAGTCCAGTGCGCGATGCTCGCGCCCGACGGTCGGGCGCTGGATCTCTGTGTGGTCCCTGTGCCCCAGGCGTGGCTGGGCCGCACCTACGGGCAGAGGCTGGTGCCTTGATCCAGGCCATGACGTCCACTACACCGTGTCATCGATCGGCCGTATGGAGGATTCCGGCATGACCCAGAACAGCAAGAAGAGGAACCCGACGAACGCGGAACGGAGGAGACTCCACACGGGGCTTCGGACACCGGGGCGAGCGGTCGTCCCTGGGGGGTTGTGCGTCCTGCTCTGGATCGGGGCATCGTGCGGGACGGCCTTCGCGCAGGGCGCCGAGGCCCCCAGACCGGACCGCCCAAGGCAGATGGAGCATCTGGGCCGAGGAGTCGCGGCCGTGCACCAGGGCGAGGGCAGGGTCTTTGTGAGTTGGCGATGCCTGGGCACGGATCCGGATGGGATCGCCTTCAACGTCTATCGCAAGGCCAGCGACGCGGAGCCCGTCAAGCGCAACGACGCGCCCCTGGTCCAGGCCACGTGCTTCCAGGACAGCGGCCTCGACCTGGCCGTGGCAAACGAGTACTTCATCCGTCCGGTGGTCGACGGCAAGGAGGGCGAGCAGAGCAGGCCCTTCCTGAGCAGGATCCGGGCCCAGGCCCCCGCCCAGGAGTACTTTGAGGTCCCCATCCGGCTGCCCGAGAGGACCCAGGCGGCCGAAGGCTCGGTTGGCGACCTCGACGGGGATGGCGAATACGAGATCGTCCTCAAGGGCTGGCAGAGACCCACGGACACGGCCTCGTCTGGAATCACCGGCAACACGGTCCTCCAGGGTTACCGGCTCGACGGCACGCCCCTGTGG
>JAGOQT010000122.1 GCA_018007255.1 Phycisphaerae bacterium
GTGCAGGGGGAGTCCTCGCCACGGGACCAGCACACCACAGGACCCTGCCCATTGCCGTGGATCACAGGGTAGGGCGAACACGGGTCCGCGGGGTCCAGTCCCGTCACACGGATCCCCTTGCCGCGGAGGTCGATCATCTCGCGATAGGTCCCGGGTCGGACGACCACAGACGCCCCGTGGTCTGCCACGTCAATGGCCTCCTGGATCGAATCGAAGGGATGCCCCGGCGTTCCATCCTCTTGCGGATCGCTCACGGTCGAATCCCCAGGCCCCGGGTCGCCCTGCGCTGCACCCTCCACCACCAAGACGTCCCGCAGACTCAGGAATTGGACCCGGACCTCATGATCCTGGTCCATGGTCACAGACATGGGGTTCGCGGTGGAGTAATGGGTGCCAGACCAGTGGGAGAAGACGAAGCCGGGATCCGCCCTCGCGTCCAAGGGCACGGTCTGGCCATAGGAGTACGTGAACGTCCCCTCCCCAGGAGTGAGCACGGCCCCTCCCGCAGTCGATGAGAGCGTCAGACGAAGCGGACCACAGGGACGGTAGACGATCTGGATGCCCGGATTGTGCTCGAGGATCAGGGGGATGTGGGACGCGCAGGCCTCGTCGTCCAGCGGATTGCGCAGGACGTTCAGCTCCGTGAGGGACATCAGGTTCACAACGGGGCCCAGGTCACGGATGTGGTTCTCTTCGAGATGGAGGATGCTCAGGTTCGACAGCCCGGCCAGGACCAAGATGTCGCTCAAGAGGTTTCCTGTCTGGTCCCACTGCCGGTAGAGGTAGGCCGTATGGAGCCTCGTCTTGCCCGCCAGGGGCGACAGATCCCACACCCTGTTGTCATGGAGGTCGAGGAACTCCAGGAGATCCATGCCGGACAAGGCCGAGATGTCGCGGATGTAGTTGTTGTTCAGGTCGAGGTGTTTCAGCTTGGTCAGACCTGCCAGGGGACCGATGTCCCAGATCCCCGCCCCACCGCTGTCATTGCCTCGCGACAGGTCCAGCCACTGGAGGTCCGTCGCGTACTGCAGGCCTGTCAAGTCCGAGATGCACCTGGAGGGGGCGGTCAGCTCGTCCAACTCAAGCATGTCCATCGCCGTCGGATCCACCCGTCCAAGGGCATCCTCGATGGCGGCCTTCAAGGCCGGGTCAGGGATGTAGACCGGGTCCTCCGCGAGGACCAGCGCGGCCAGGAGCCACCCCGTCCACACAGCCGCCAAGCCAGGTCTTCCCATGCCTGCACTCCTTGTCCAGGGGCACGAGCCAGGCCCTGCCCCGCCGGATCCGCCCACGGACGCCCCCCTCACTGCACAGGACGGACGATGGACCTGCTGGCCTGGGCCGTGCCGCCATAGGCCCCCAGGTTGACCCGGTCCCCGTGGGGGGCAGGCTCCGGACCCACCGGGTCGTCCGGATCGCCTGCATCGATGCACGGACCCGTGACCGCGTCCGGGACCCACTGCCGGATCACCGGATCCCACCGGCCTGCCCCGGAACGCAGGTGATAGTCGCCGGGGATCCACACCGGCCCTGATCCGTCCAGCCCGGGCGCCCAGGACCCCCCGGTCGAGAACAACGGGTCCGTGTCCAGGTTCCCCTGCCCGGGCCACCCCCCGGCCACGCACGTGTACGCGACCGCCGGGCCCTTCGCCCCGTACACGAGAAAGGCCCGCGACCCGTTGCCCCACACGATCGAGTTGGCCAGCGTCACAGGGCTCTCGGCCAGGGAGAACACAGACCCTTGCAGGCCCGGGGTGTTGTCCGCGATCGTGCAGTGCGAGAAGGTCGCACTGCTGTCCCGGCACAGGACAACCGCACCCTGGGACCCCGTGGCCACGTTCCCCACGATCAGACAGCGGACAAAAGTCGGGCTGCTGTCCAGGCAGTGGATCGCCGCGGCCCTTTCGCTCCTTCCCCCGGTGATGACCAATCCCTCCAGGATGCAGTTGGGGTCTTCCCCACACTCCAGGCGGACCACGGGGCCTATCCCATTGCCGTCGATCACAGGGTAGGGCGAACACGGGTCCGCGGGGTCCAGTCCCGTCACACGGATCTGCCTGGCGCGGAGGTCGATCGTCTCGCGATAGATCCCGGGTCGGACGACCACAGACGCCCCGTGGCCTGCCACATCAATGGCCTCCTGGATCGAATCGAAGGGATGGCCCGGCGTTCCGTCCTCTTGGGGATCGCTCACGCGCGAGTCCCCGGGCCCCGGGTCATTCGGTCCCCCGGCATCCACAAGGATCTCACTCAGCACGCTGACGAAGTTTGCCCGGACCTGGGCGTCCTGATCCAGGGTCAATGAACAGGGGTTGTCGTGCCTGTCCAGCGAGCCCGACCAGTGGGAGAAGCGGTACATCGAATAGGGCTCTGCCTTGAGCAGCACAACCTGGCCCGGGTCGTACGCGTAGGCCCCTTCACCGGGCTGTGTGAATCCCCCTGGGCCTGACGCGATGTCCAGGACCACCTTGGGGCCACCTGTCGCGCTGCAGGGACCTTCCACGTAGAGGCCTGGATTGTGGGCCAGGATCACGGGGATCTGGCCCTGACAGGCCTCGTCGCTGAGGTAGTTGCCCAGCAGGTTCAAGTAGGTCAGGTGGCCCATGTCCGGACTGCACAGGGCACCGAGGTCGGTGATCCGATTCTGGGGTGCACGCAGCTCCGTCAGGTTCGTCAGACCCCTCAAGGGCTCCAGGTCGCTGACCTGGTTCAGGCCAAAGGACAGGAACGATAGATGGCCCAGGTTCGCCAGGGGCGAGAGGCTCGTGATTCGGTTCTTGAAGAGCTCCAGGTACTCCAGGCTGCACAGACCGGACAGGGGCGAGAGGTCGCTGATCTGCATCTGGCGGGCGTACAGCGTCTTCAGGTTGAGCAGGCCGGCCAGGGCCGTCAGGTCCCCCGTCGGATTGCCGTGGATATTCAGAAACTCAAGTCGGGTCAGGCCGGCCAACGGGGCAAGGTCCGTGACCTGGTTCTGGGCCACGTCGAGGTACTGGAGCTGGGTCAGGCCGGCCAAGGGCGAGAGGTCGCTGATCGCGTTCTCGTAGACGTCCAGGTACTCCAGGTTCGAGGCATACTCGAGGCCTGTCAGGTCCGTGATTCCCGCTTGTTCCCAATAATCCAGCACAGTGCGCAGCTCCCGCATGTCCTCGGGGGTCGGATCGAACACACCAAGACGATCCTCGACCAGCCCCTTCAGCACCGGATCGTCGAAGTGGACCGGGTCCCCGCACCAGGCCGTGCACGCCACGAGCAGAGCCGCGAGCAAAGAGGCTGCCATGCGTAGTCTCATTCGTGCGTTAGGTCCTCCCATGACAGGAACCTATCGTCCGCCTGTGGGGTGTGTCGTGAGATCCGTCTCGCACTGCTCCGTGGTCAAGCCACTACAGTGTATCCGCGTGGTCGCCCGTGTGTCAAGGCGGAGACGCGTCCCCCACGCGCAGCCCCGGACCCTGTCTGGGACCGGGGCTTATCGGTCCTTGTGCACCGAATCAGGTCCTGTGTACGGGGCCTCATGGCCCCTTTTCTCTGGCCTTGCAGGTCCAGGTGGCTATAATCACGCAGGTCATGGTCTGCCCGGACTCGGATGTCTTCCAAGGGCCTGTCTTGAACCGACCCAGACGAACAATACTGGTCCTCTTCTTGGCCCTCCCAGGACCCTGCTTCCACCCTGTGCGAGCCCAGGATCCGGCCTTGGCCCGGGACCCCCGAACCCTCGGATCCGGGTACCGGGTGACCTACGCGCCTCTGGACCCGCAGGGGGTCCAGGAGTGGTCCCAGGTGTCCGACTCCACATGGTGTTTGACCCTCCTGGGGAGGACCGCCCTGTGGTGGACCCTCCCCGATCCCAAGGAGGATGCGGTCAGGCACGTGGACCTGCAGGCGGACCGCATCGCGGTCTTTGTGAGCGGGGCACCTGCAGGGCCCAACCGTCCCCAGACTGAGGATAGGCCCTGGGGCCTGGGAGCGGACGCCGTGGCGGCCGTGTACCTGGAAGGGGACGTGCAGTTGGCAGAGGACGGCCGATCCATCCAGTGCGAGCAGTTGTACTACGACCTGAGGGCCCGGAGGGCCCTGGCCGTGAAGGCCGTTCTGAGGACCTACAGCCCGCAGAGGGGAATCCCCCTCTACGTGCGGGCCGAGAGGCTCCGCCAGCAGGCCCAGGACACCTTCCTCGCAGAGGAGGTGACGCTGACCTCCAGCGAGTTCCACGTGCCCCAGGTCTCGTTCTCCGCGGCCCGGGTGCTCGTGGTCGACACCACGGGCGAGGACGCGGGCCGCGGAGCCCTGTGGGACCGCAGCTTCGTCGCGGAGATGAACGACGTCCGCCTCAAGGTCTACGACCACACCCTGCTGCACGTGCCCTCCCTGCGAACGGACCTGGCCGGAACGGACCTGCCCATCCGCGGCGTTCGGGTCGGGTACGACGACGTGTGGGGCGCCTCCCTGGAGACCCGGTGGAGGTTGTCCAAGATGCTCGGACTCCAGGCCCCCGAAGGCGCAGACGGCTCCCTGCTGTTGGACTACTACGGCGAGCGGGGCCCCGGAGCAGGCGTGGAGATCCACTACGAGAGGGACACCTACTTCGGGCGGGTGTTGGCGTACGGGATCCACGATGGGGGGACCGATACGCTGGGCCGCATCCCGGCTCGACGGGACATCGAGCCGCCGGACGAGGCCCGCGGCCGTTTCACGGTCCAGCACCGCCAGTTCCTGCCCCGTGAGTGGCAGCTCACGGGAGAGATCAGCGCCCTGTCCGACCGCAACTTCCTCGAACAGTACTACCGCGGGGAGTTCCACCGCGACAAGGAGCAGGAGACCCTGGTCCACCTCAAGCGGATCCACGGCAACCAAGGCCTTTCCCTGCTGGCCAAGGGCCAGATCAACGACTTCGCGAACACGCTGACCGAGATGCCGGGCGCCCAGTTTCACTGGATCGGCCAGTCGTTCCTGAACGACCGATTGACCTTCTACAGCGACACCTCCGTCAGCCGCATGCAGTACCGGCCCGATGAGGACGCCGGGGATCTGGAGCCCAACGAGGTCTTCCTGTTCATGTCCACCCGCGAAGAGGTGGACCTGCCCCTGGCCTGGCGGGGATTCAAGGTCGTGCCGTTCGCGGCTGCGACCGTGGCGTACGACGACGGGACCGGGTTCACCGCGGACGTGGACAACAACCGCGTGGAGGGCCACAACGCAACCGGGTTCGGCGAGACCGGGGTCAGGACCACGCTGGGGACCTGGTGGAGGACCAGCCCCACGTTCCGGTCTGCGTTCTGGGATCTGGACGGGCTCCGCCACGTGGTCACGCCGCGGGGCATGGCCGTGTCGTACTGGCAGAACGAGCCCGAGGCCCGGCAGCGGGACGTGCTGTCCCTGGGGTGGTCCCAGCGACTGCAGACCAAACGGGGAACCGGGGATCGGCGGAGGACCGTGGACTGGCTCGAATGGAACCTGGACGCGGTGTGGGTGGAGGACGCGGCGGAGGAGGCGAGCCCGAACGCCCTGCTCTGGAGCGAGCCCTTCGTGCCGCTCCTGGATCGATCCGGCATGCGCCTTCCGCCAACGGACCGGAGGACGAGCACCCTGTTCGCCGCGGTCCGGGACCACATTGCGACCGATCTGAGCTGGCACCTGACCGACAGCACGGCGATCCTGGCGGACGCGTACTACGACCTCCGCGACGGCGTGGTCCGCCAATTCAACATCGGAATTTCCCATGTACGTTGGCCGGACTTCGGCTATTATATCGGCAGCCGAACCATCCGGGACTTCAACAACGGGCTGGGCGAAAGGGGCACGCACGCGGTGACCGCGGCGGTCACGTACAGGATCGACCCCCGGTATACCGTGGTCTGGTCGCAGCAGTACGACTTCGACTATGGGGCGGGGGTCCGGAGTGCCCTGACCTTCATCCGGCGCTACCACCGGCTGAACTACGGCCTGACCTTCGGCCTGGATGAGTCGATGGATGAGGTGTCCATCGTGTTCGGGCTGTGGCCCCAGGGCGTTCCGGAGCTGGGCGCTGGACTGGGCCGCTATCTGGACCTGGGGCGGTGAGTTCCGCCCAAGACTGAGCCGTCGGACAGGGCACGGGCCGCGGACGGTTTCTGCGGATCAGGGCCCGTGACGACAGAGTTGTTTCTAAGGAGACCGTGTCTATGGCACTCGTGACCACCAAGACCATGTTCCGCATGGCATACCAGAACGGGTATGCCGTCGGCGCGTTCAACGTGAACAACATGGAGATCACCCAAGGCATCGTGGAGGCCATCGCCCAGGAGAAGGCCCCCCTGATTCTGCAGATCAGCAAGGGCGCCCGCGACTACGCCAAGATGAGCTACCTGCGGGCGATCATCGATGTGGCCGTCCGGGAGAACCCCGACATCCCGGTCTGCATGCACCTGGACCACGGGGACACCTTCGAGTTGTGCAAGCAGTGCGTGGACGACGGGTACACCTCGGTGATGATCGACGCCTCGCACGCGCCGTTCGCGGAGAACGTCAAGCTCACCAAGCAGGTCGTTCGATACGCCCATGATCACGGCGTGGTGGTCGAGGCGGAGCTGGGCCAGCTCGGCGGGATCGAGGAGCACGTCCAGGGCGTGGACGACGTGGCCGCCCACCTGACCGACCCCGACCAGGCCGTCGAGTTCGTCCACAAGACCGGCTGTGACTCCCTGGCCGTGGCTGTGGGCACCAGCCACGGGGCCTACAAGTTCAAGACCGAGCCCAAGCTGGCCTTTGACGTGATCGAGAAGATCCAGAGGCTCCTGCCCGGATACCCGCTGGTCATGCACGGGTCCAGCAGCGTGCTCAAGGAGTTCAAGGACCTGATCAACAAGTACGGCGGCAAGATGCCCGACGCCATGGGCGTGCCCGAGGAGGCGATCTCCAAGGCCTCCAAGATGGCCATCTGCAAGGTCAATATCGACACGGACCTCCGCATGGCCCTGACCGCCAAGATCCGCCAGGTCTTCGCAGAGAAGCCCGCGGAGTTCGATCCCCGCAAGTACTTGGGACCGGGCCGCGAGGCGATCAAGAAGATGGTCCAGCACAAGCTCCGCGTCCTGGGCTGCTCGGGCAAGGCGGCCGAGTGTGCATAGGCACGGGCGGGGGCAATCCAGGCAACAGCCGGCGACCGGTCCGGGAACCGGCCGGTCGCCTTTCCATCAAGAGGTGATAGCGGTGCGCGTTAGACTCGCGTTGATCGTGCTGGGTACGGTGTGGACCCTCCTCCCGACCGCCCGGGCTGCGGCCGGTGGGGAGGCGGCAGTCGAGACGGCCGGACCCACGGCCATGAACGCCTTGCAGACTCAAGACCCCCTCGCCTGGGTGCCCGAGGTCTGCTCCCTGATCTACAGGGGTGACGTTGCCGGCGCGGCCAGGCGGCTGCAAGCCGTGGACCCCCATGGCCCCGGGCAGGACGCCCATCGGGCCCTCCAGGCCATCGCGGACGAATACCGGGCCATCGAGCGGACCCGGCTGGCCGGGCGTCACAAGGCCTACCTGACGCAGATCGATCGTCTGGAGCAACTGCGAACCGGCAAGGACCCGGCCCTGGACCCCAACCGTACGGGGCCCTCCACCGACGCCAACCAAGCCCCGGCCCCTGAGGACCCGAACGGGCCGACCGCGGTCCAGGACCTCGAGGGCCCGGTGGATCTGAACGACCCCAACGGCCGCGGCATCGCCTCGGTCCTGGCCGTGGCCATCAACGCTGCGGAGTATGGATATAGCCAGCAGCACGCTGAACTCATGGCCGACCCCCTGGTCCGGCAGGCCATCCAGAAGGCCGTCGAAAGGGCGGCCGAGCTGGAGTCGGAGGGCAAGTGGCTGGACGCCGCAGCGTACGCGTCCTACCTGAGGGCCCTGGACCCCAACAACCCCGGGTACAAGGAGTATGCCGAAGGGCTCTTTGAGAAGGCCGCGATTGCCGCCTCCTTCGAGGACAGCCCTTGTGAGACCAGCCAGCAGCGGTACGAAGGGGTCACCAAGCCGATCTTCACCAGGGCGGTCCGCATCCTCAACAGGGGCTACGTCAGCGCGGTGGACTACGGGCAAATGGCCGTGGAGACCTTGAAGAGGTGCAGACAACTGGCCGAGGTGGTGGCCACGCTCCCGGCCCCGCAGACCCCCACCGGGTCCGGCCCATCCTTCGTCTCGCCCGAGCCCAATGCCGTGCAGGCCTGGTCCGCAGGCCTGGCTGCCCTGGTGGACCAGGTCAAGCAGTCGGCCACGGGTCTGAATGAGAAGTCCTTCCTACGACTCTTCGACGACGTGTTGCTGCTCAACGCCTCGACCGTCAAGCTGCCCGAGGGGGTCCTGATCTGGCACATCGCGCAGTCGGCCCTGGAGTCGCTGGACCCCCACACCATGATCGCCTGGCCCAGGGAGAGGGCCGACTTCGACAAGCAGATCAACAATGAGTTTGCCGGCATTGGCGTGGAGATCTCTAAACCGGAGGGGCACCTGACCGTCTCGAGCCTGCTGATGGACACGCCCGCGTATCGGGCCGGCCTGGATGCAGGCGACGTGATCGAGGGGGTCGACGGACTCCCGACCAAGGACATGTCCCTCACGTGCGCGGTCAAGAAGATCACCGGTCCCAGGGGGACCAAGGTCACCCTTGCGATCCGGAGGCCCGGGGAGGACAAGGCTCGGGATCTCACCATTGTACGGGATCGAATCGTGGTGCCCACGATCTACGGCTGGCAGCGGACCGAGCAGGGCCAATGGCGGTACCTGATCGATCCGAACAGCCGGATCGCCTACGTCCGGATCAGCAGCTTCTCCGCGGAGACGGCCTCGGATCTGGACAAGGTCCTCCGGACCCTGGAAGACCAGGGGCTCAACGGCCTGATCCTGGACCTGCGGTGGAATCAAGGGGGGCTGTTGCCCGCGGCCCTGCGGGTCGCGGACATGTTCATCCGGTCCGGGGTGATCCTGAAGGTCAAACCCGGGCTGTACGGCGGCTCGGCCGATTCGGCCCAGGCCACGGAGGAGGGGACCCATCCGGACTATCCCCTGGTCATCCTGGTCAATGACGTCTCCGCCAGCGCGTCGGAGATCGTGGCCGGGGTCCTGGCGGACTCCAAGCATGAGCGGGCGGTCCTGGTGGGCGAGCGGACGCACGGCAAGGGCAGCGTCCAGTCCATTGAAGAGAGCGCGCTGGACGGCGCGGAACTGAAGTACACGACCGCGTACTACTACCTGCCCTCGGATCAGAGGGTCAGCAGCCGCGAGGCCATGGAGAAGCTCGGCCGCAAGGACTGGGGAGTGGGGCCGGACGTGGAGATCCCCCTCCGCGCGGACGAGGTGCGGGCCATGGTCGAGGCCCAGCGGGCCAATGACGTCCTGGCCCAGGCCGACCGGGCCACCACCAAGGAGCCGCTGCAGCGACGCTCGGCCGAGCAGTTGCTGGCCGCGGATCCCCAGTTGGCCGTGGCGATCCTGGTGGCCAAGGCCCAGATCCTTGCAGCCGGTCTGGGGGGCAATAGGATTTGAGATTTGAGATCTCAGATTTGAGATCTGAGATCTGAGATTCACCCCTGAGGTGGCGAGTTGGCCGATCCAAACACAGACGTCCACAGACTCGAGCAACAAAGACGCCAGAGGCTTGCGGAGATCCGGGCCCTGGGCGTGGACCCGTACGGGGGGCGGTACGACGGGACCGAACCCGCAGACTCGATCCGCCAGAGGTTCCGGGACGGCGACGATTCCCAGCGGGCCAGGACGGCCGGGCGGATCTGCCTGTTGCGGGACATCGGCAAGCTCCTCTTCCTCACCCTGCGGGACTGGACGGGCACGATCCAGGTCGGGCTCAGCAGGCAGACCCTGGCCTCGCAGTGGGACCTGGCCAAGCTGCTTGAGGTCGGGGACCTCATCGGCGCAGAGGGCCGGCTCGGCCGGACCAAGACCGGCGAGATCACGATCTGGGTCGAAGACGGGGGGTTGACCTTCCTGAGCAAGTGCCTCAGCCAGCCGCCGGAGAAGTTCCACGGCCTGGTGGACACGGATCAGCGGTACCGGCAGCGCTATGTGGACCTGTGGGTCAACCCCGAGGTCATGGACCGGTTCAAGCGGCGCAGTGCGATCCTCGGCACGATCCGGGAGGCCCTGGTCTCCCGGGGGTTCATGGAGGTCGAGACCCCGATGATGCAGGCCCTCGCGGGCGGTGCCGCGGCGAGGCCCTTCGTCACCCACCACAACAGCCTCGACCTGGACCTGTATCTTCGGATCTCGCCGGAGCTGTTCCTCAAGCGGCTGCTGGTCGGCGGCATGGAGCGGGTCTTCGAGATCAACCGGAACTTCCGGAACGAAGGCCTCAGCACCCGGCACAACCCGGAGTTCACGATGATCGAGGTCTACCAGGCCTACGCGGACTACCGGACGATGATGGACCTGACCGAGGACCTGATCTGCCTGTGCGCGGACCGGCACGCGGGCGGATCCAAACTGACCTTTGGAGACCGGTCCTTGGATCTGACCCGGCCTTGGCGCAGGGCCACCTACCGGGAGCTCCTCCAGGAGCACGCCGGGTGTGACATGGGGGACGCC
>JAGOQT010000123.1 GCA_018007255.1 Phycisphaerae bacterium
CATCTCCGCAAATGTCACAGCAACGTTGCTGCCTACTCCCAACCCCGTGCCTATGATGATCTCCTTCACCCCTGCAGCCAGGACCACATCCAGGAAGATCCCAATGCGAGTGCTCATAGACCTGAATATCAAGGAGCGTCCGGTCACGAACTGCAAGTTCTGGTAGATAAGGAGAAGAGAACAGAGCGCGATAGGCCCGAGGGCGGCCCTCAAGAATGGATGCATGTGCCTGAAGAGCAGGGCATAGCATGCTATAACTGTCGCTATGGCGAGAATCCCCGCACCTGATCGCGCGGCGAGGATCAGGACCACCGCCAAGGTTACGAGAACCCATGTTCTGCTGCGCGGCCTCCCAAATGCCTGGATGTCAGAACCCAGCAGGAAGGAGACTATGAGAGACAGGAAACTCGCCCAGCTTGAAGGAGAGGCGAACGTGCCACACGGCCTGGCTGCAAGTCCAAGGTAGCTTAAGCCATGTATCGAGGCACCGACTTTCGAACGCACACAGGCCGCAAGGAACTCCACGACTAAGAGAAACACAAGCACTCTTGCAATGCTCCGAACATGCCCCATGTCGATGTAGTTATATGCAACAAACACGAGCATGAATGGGGAGAGACCGCGCAGGCCAGCGACGGCTAGAAGGAGATTCCCCTCACCTGCGGTGAGCAGAAAGGACACACCGATCAGTGTAGCCATGACTAGAAGCAGTGGATCACACGGAATCGGTTGCCCCCTGATGACGCCAAGAAGCCACAACACACAGATGAGACAGAGAACGACATCCTTGGACGCCTTGATGAGGATGACAGGCGAGCCAGCGGAGCCATGGGTCCCCAATGCCGGGATAACCTGTAGCCAGAAGGACAGCCCAAGCAGGGGAGTCAGCATCAACCCCGCAAGAACAAGGCTACGTACGAGCCGCGGTATCATCACAGACTCATCTCGATGCCGCACACGGGTTGATGGCAGGGATGATGGTACTGTGAACACATCACACGAAGAGGCCATATGCAACTACAGTAAGCTCCCTGCCTTCTTGCGTGAAACCGCCATCATTCTGGGCAGGGCACACACTCACGGCACCCAAGCCACTTGGCTCGCAAAGTGTCGCCTAAGGAGATAGGCCGCATCGCCCTGGACAACGTGGCCACCCAGTCTCACCATCCGCAACAGCGTCAGGCAGGAGAATGCCAACAGCCGGCTCTTGTGCCGCCGATACCGCGCATGGATAAGACGCCCTTCCTGCCTCGCCACTGAACGCAGAGTGCACGTCTTAGAAGCCTGATGGATGCGCGCACCGGCCAGATACTCTCGAATGTAGTGGTAGCGTGCTCTATGGAGGGCAAACCGAACAAATAGGTCTGTGTCCATGCAGTGCACGTACCCAGGCTCGACGCCACCTACCTTAGCATAGATGCCTCTCGTCCAGAATGCCGTAGGTTGACTGATGCCAAATCCCCCGTAGAGGAATCCGAGCCTCGATACCGCTGGGAGATATGGTGTATACCGGCGTTCACTGATGATCTGATCTTCTTCATCTGTGAGGTATTGATTGCCATACACGACGTCCGTGTTGGGTTGTCTCTGAAAGTGGCGTACAACACGCCAGATCGTGGCAGGCAGATACACGTCGTCGGAATTCAGGTAGGCCAGGATTGTGCCCGTACTCCTATCGAACCCCCTGCGTATTGCGTCTGCCTGGCCTTCGTCCTTCTCACTTACCCAGTGGGTGATGTGCTCTCGATACTTCTGAATGACCGCAGTACTACCATCTGTAGAACCACCATCCATGATGATGTATTCAAGGTTGGGGTAGCCCTGATTGAGCACACTTAAAATCGTCCTCTCGAGGAACCGGCCCTGGTTGTACGATGGCGTAACAATGGACACCCTCGGCCAGGCCAAGTCCTGACTGAACATTCGTGTGCTGTCTAGCGTGCGGTGCGAAACGAAGCCCCTGATCTGCTCAGTTGTAAGCTTCTGCATCGTCGGTTCGTCTCCTCTACTTGACGGCCTCCACGTTCAGACTTATGGGGTACGCCTGTCCATGTACTACAAAAGGTGAACAAGCCCAATCCTCGAAGGCACGGTGGAAGACCTCGTGCGGGTCCCATGATCGCACGTGTTTGAAACCCACCTCCTGCAACCTCTTGATCAGATACGCCTCATTGAACACAGCGTGGTGCGCATTGGAGCTGTAGTTCTGCCCACCCATAAGTGGACGCAGTATGCTCTCCAAGTCCTTGTCGCAAGACTCATATATGAGCACGATCTTGTCGAAGTCTGGCACGGACAGTCGCAGGATGCCACCGGGCTTCAGTACCCGCCGCCATTCCCAGAGCGTATGCTTGACGGCCGTGTGTCGGACGTGCTCCAAGACGTGGCAGGCATAGATTAGATCGGCGTAGCCTTCTGAGAAGATGGAGAGATCGGTCACATCGTGGATGTAGTGCACATGCGGAGCTGCACGAATGTCCACATTGATGAAGCCCGGTATGGCAACATCACCGCAGCCCAGATGAACATAGACCCTCCCGTCCCGACTTGTAGGGACCTTTGGCCGTACAAGAAGCCGCTTGACGCCAAGTAGCCTGCTCTTGGCTCTGCGCCAGAGCGCAAATCGTAGCCACGATAGCTCGCTCGCCGCTGTCTGCAGCAATCTCACGATGCGATCTCACAGTGTGTGCGACGTTCTCCGGCGGAAGAACACGGAGAGCTACTCGCCCCACACAGAGGGAACAGCCACTCCACTAGGCGACAGGACCTGCTGCATTTCCCATGCTAGATAGGACGTCACTGCGCACGTGGAGAACAGAACAGCCCAAGCCACACTGGTGACGGACATGGACGCGGTGCCCGCCAGGATGCCAAGGACAATCGCGACGTTCACCATGGACTGAACGGCGTGGGCCATGAAGATACAGCGAGACCGCCCTAACCCCATCAAGGTGTAGTAGGCCGGTACTCCCAGCAGACTGGCGAAGCTGCCAACCGCCATGATCCGGAAGACCGCAGCCAGGCCCTCCACGTATCTCTGCCCCAGCCAGAGCCGAAACAGCAGGGGCGCCAGGACAACGAGAAGGACGTAGAGGGGAATGCCCGCATTCAGGATCAGTCCGTGTGCCTTGGTGAGGATCTGGGTGATCCGTTCCCTGGCGGAATCAGTCCATTCTGTCCCGATCCGGCTGATCTCCGGCATCAAGGCCCGGAGGCCGGCCTCAATCAGACCTCTGACCTGCATACTGGCACTGAAGGCGATCTCATAGACCGGGATACTGGCGACCCCCGCATGGCGAGACAGCATGACCTTGTTGAAGGGACTGAGCAGCATACTCAGCACTGAGCCCCCGAAGAAGCCCAGTCCAAGCCGGAGGAGGCGATTCAGGACCCGGCCTCCCAGGGCCGGAGCTCCGACGAGACGCACGCAGGCCAGGCGGTGGATGGCGACTACGCTGAGGAGGTGGATCAGCACATAGGAGAGCGTGCCGCCCAACAGAAGGCTCTCTATGCCCCACCCCCTCCACAGTAGGAAGCCGGATACCGATACGGACACGGTCCTACCCAGGCACTCGATCCAACTAGCCAGGTCCATACGACCCAGTCCGGAGACCACCGCGTTCAAGGTGTGGACAACCAGGGCGTAGATGCTCAGACACGCCACACAGGGCAGGAGCCGAAGCACGGCCTCGGCGTCCTGTTGAGAGAGTCTGAACAGGGCCGCGATCTGCGAACGGAAGACGACGACGACAACAAGCGAGAGGGTGCCGCTGGCCAGGAGGATCGCAAGTGCGGTGGAGACATACCGCCGGATGCCCTCGAGGTTGTGCCGGCCATGCTCCTCGGCAACGAGCTTGGTGATCGCCCGATCCACGCCCAGATTGCCGATCTGGGCCACGCTCAGCACTGTCGCAAGGACCAACCAGACCCCGTACCTCTCATACCCCAGGTAATGCAGGTAGAGCGGATACGCGACGGCCAACACCAGTGTGTTTACGACTGTGGTCGCCACCCCTGAAACCATGTTGATGCGTAGCTGACTGGAGAGGAGTCTCTTGATTGGAGCAATCTCCCTTCAGGTATTACATATGACGGCTGACGCCAGATTGATTGCGCTGGCTTGTCAGGTCTGGAGCAAGTGGTCCACGGCGTATCACTCGGGCACCCGCACCACCCTTCTGCCCAGCGGTCTAAGCACCAAGCCCGGTAGTGTGCGCACGGGCAAAGGCAACAGAAATCCCTAGCAACATGGCGACAATGCCCGCTAGTATTCCCTTCTTAACTGTTCCCCTTGGCGCTGGCTCCTCCGGGGCTACAGCCTTGTCCAAGATCTGGATCGTGGGCATACTCTTGGCCTCCTCCATCTTGGCCAACTCGCATTCCTTTGTCAGTAGCTCAAAGAGCATCTCCTTGATCTGCGCTTCTCTCGCCTGGAGGCTGTCTATATTGCCAAGCTCTGCCTGGATCTCCTTCAGACGGGTCTCGAGGAACTGCCTTTTGCTTGTGGCCTGACTCACAGAGAGACGCTTGTTCTGCTTGTCGAGCTCGTCAATGAAGGCATTGGCCATGCCCGCAGATCTGTTGGGGTCCCTGTCACGAACCACAACACGGACAATTCCCTCCTTGCCGACCTTGAATTCGGTGTTCCTGTAGAGTCTCCGGCGAGCGTCACTCCGATATCGAATGTCCTTGTAGACGGTCATGAGCTTGAACCGATCAATCAAAGCATCTGAGACAACCCGACTCTCCAGTATGCCCAGGTACAGATCTGAGAGGTCCCCTTCGCTCAAGATGTTCTGCAACATGGTTGAGCCAATACCGCCCAACTGGTAGGCCAGAGCCCGTTGCTGGGACGGGGTGTCTGTGGGAGGTACAACGGAGGTGCTGGCCTCATATACACGGGGTGTGAGAAGGCATATGACAACCACAATGGCCATACCCCCAAGGCTGAGAGCCAAGATCATCCTGCGGTGTTTGGAGATCACACGGAAGTAGTCGAACAGATCGAGTTCGTCGGATCTGCAGTTGATGGCTCTTTGCTGTTGGCCATTGGCTGTTGGCGAGCGACTATCAGTGGATTGGAAGGCGGCGCTTGCGGTGTGTGCGGCATTAGTCATAAAGGACTCGGGAGAGGGAGACAGGTAGCAAGTTCCAGGTTTTAGGATTTAGGTTTTAAGAGACCGCTGTTGGCTGTTGGCGACGAGAATCAACCAAGTAGTCAGGTAGTATCGGGCAGTGCCCTAGTAGTCGAGGAGGCGAGGAGAGTGGTGCTCTATCGTTTCGATTGGCCTTCAGCCACTTTGGCTCTCCTCTGAATCCCATGCACGTATGCATGGAGCATGACGTCGATCTCTGTGAGGTTGTTCATCAACTCAAATGTATCTGCGTAGCCAAGATCTCTGGCTAGGATCAAGTAGTACATGCTCTCCGAAATCGACCCCTGGGATATGTTGTAGTAGCGGAGATTGTCAGCCTGCCCACGTCTCCTGAATCCTTCTGCGAAATTGGCTGGGATGGACACTGCAGCTCGCCGCAGTTGGGAGATCAGGCCAAACATCTCAGCCTTTGGAAATGAGTCTGTCACTCTGTATACACCCAGCACCCACTTGTGTGCCTTCTGCCATATCTCCACATCCTGGAATCGCTTGGAAGCAGGCATAAGACCTTGTAGTGCTCTACCAGTTGAGTCGTTGGATAACGAAGGTAGACGAGTAGGCAAGGGGGCGGGTAGGCCACTGCTTGCCTACGGGGGCGAAGCCCGATGCTACTTGGCTAGCCATCTACTTATCTACTCTTCATTTGGTACTCGACTACTCTCCTAAATCGCCAACACCACGCCTGCGGCTACGGCGATCTGGAAGAGGATCTGGGTGATGTCCTTGGTGCTCTTCATCCAGGGGACGCGGTCGAGCTTCCTGGGCACGACGAGGGTGTCGCCCGCGTCCAGGGGCAGGGCCATGAGGTTGCCCCCAAAGGACCAGCGATGGCCCTCGCGATCCCACGCGATCTGCCGGATGCTGGACTGGGCCGTGCTGACCACGGAGCCGTCCGCACGGATGACCGCCAACTGCGAGCGATCCGCCTCCTTGGTGGGACCGCCCACCCTGCCCAGGTAGTAGCCGACCGTCCCTTTCTCCTCGTACATCAGGGCCGTGGGGTTGAAGACCTCGCCCACCACGGTGACGATTCCGGGGGTCTCGGGCACGACCAGGGTGTCGCCCTTCTCCAGCTCCAGGTCGTAGGAGCCGGTCTTGAACTCCTCCAGGGGGCTGAGCCGGATCACGACCCGGCCGTCCACGGCGATGTTCCTGAGCTTGCGGACCAGCTCTCTCTTGGCCCCCAGCGTGGTCTCGGCCATCTGGGCCTCTTCGGCGTCCATGGCCACGGCCTCGCCCGCCTCGGTCAGGAGCGACTCTTCCAGCTCGCGGATCATGTCGTCCATGCGCTTCTGCTGGAGGACCTTCGCGCTCTCCCGCATGAAGACCGCGCCCTTGAGGTACGCGCGATCCGTGAATCCGCCCGCTCGCTCGATTGCGGAGCTGAGGCGCTCGCCCCTTCGGATCGGGTAGACCCCGGGGAACCTGAACTCGCCCACGAGCTCGATGGTCCTGTCGAACTCGAGCTCGGGGATGGGCCGGATCACGAGGTGGTCGTAGTCCTGCAGGAGCACGTTGTGCTCCGGGTCCTGGGCCAGGGCCTTCTCGATGTCGATGTCGACCTTCTCCGTGGTCATGCCGTCCTGGGTGATGTGCTGGCGGGTGAGCTCGGCGGTCTTGAGGTAGCTGTTCTTCTGGAGACCCCCTGCCGCGTCCAGGATCTCGGTCAGTCTCATGCCGGGCACGAGGGGGTACTCGTTGGGCTCGTAGACCATGCCCGAGATGGTGACGCTCCGCCTGGTCCTCTCGTGCCAGCGGAACAGACGGATGCGGTCGAACCGCATCAACTCCAGGTTCTCGGCGGGGTCCCGATCCAGGGCCTTGGCCAGGTTGAAGGGGATCACCACGGCGTGCAGGTCCGGGGGCAGGAGTCGCTCGATCTCGCCGCGGTCCATGTTGATCTGGGGCTTGAACAGGTCCTCGCGGAGCACGTCTGCCAGGCGCATGCCGGGCTTGAGCTCGTACTTGCCGGGCCGGAGCACGTGTCCTTCCAGTGTGACCGCGTTCTGCTCAGGCCCGATCACGGACAGGACGCGGATGACATCGCCGTCTTGGACCGGGGTGCTCAGTTGCTGGCTGTCGGAGGCAGCGGAGAGGTCGAAGTCCGCCACAATCCGCCTGGCGTGGCTGTCCACCCGCTCGATCTGCACGTGCCGGAGCTGACCCGCGAAGGTCGCACCCCCGGCCAAGGCCAGGGCCTCTCGCAGGGTGGTGGGCCCGGTCATCTCGTAGATGGCCGGACGCTTGACGTGGCCCGCCACGCCCACCACCGGCCCGATCAAGGGGATGTGGACGGTGTCGCCCTCTGCCAGGCGGATGTCCCGGCTCCGGTCGCCGCCCAGCAGGAAGTCATACAGGTCCAGGACCACGGGGGCCTGACCCTCGCGCAGGACGCGGACCGTGCGGAGGCTGCCGTTCTTGGATGGCCCGCCGGAGGCAAACAGGGCGGTGATGCCCGTAGACAGCGAGCTCAAGGTGTAGCTGCCGGGGGCCAGGGCCTCGCCGATCACATACACGGTGATCGTGCGGAGCCGGTCCATGGTCACGTGCATCTTGAAGTCCGTGAACTTCCTCTTGAGCTCGTTGTCCAGGTACTCCTGCAGCCGGGAGAACGTCATGCCCGAGACGCTGACCATGCCCACCTCGGGCAGGGCGATCTTGCCGTCGCGATCCACGGTCACGCCGATCTGCTCGTTCTGGCGGCCCCACATGGTGACCGTGAAGCTGTCGCCCGGACCGACCATGTAGTCCGGGCCCACAGGGATATTGGTCAGGGGCGCAAAGGTGGAGACCGGCCTGCGGAACACCTCGTACCCGAACTGCCGCAGGTCCATGGAGGGGTCCACCGGCTTCTCCACGGGCGGCCTGTCCACGGCCCTGTCGTCGGGCTTGTCCACCGGAGGCCCTTCCGGCTTCTCCTTGGGATATCCGGGCGGCAACCGGTCGTCCGGGACATTCACGGGCGTCACGCCGCGGTACACGTACTGCCACAGGTCCCTGGAGTCCTCGAACGGTCCCCGGCCGGACATGAACAACTCCAGGGCGGACAGCTCGGGTTCGGTCACGGGCGGCCGGTTGACGTCGATGGCCTGGTCCTCGGGCTGCTGCTCGTCGGGCGTCTGGCGAGCAGCGGCCCCGGTGGTCTTCCCTCTCTGCGCGGAATCCCGCCCAAGCGCGGCTTGGACCTGTCCAGGTGTCACCTGGACACCCTGGGAGCGGGCTGCCTCGGAGATCCTCCTGGCATCCTGGGAGGACGCAGGCGCAACGAGGCCGACGCAGATCACACATGACAACCATAGGGAACGCATACGCACTACTCCATGGAACAGGGGTCGTTGGTCGTGGCTGAGGCGCCTGTGTAGAGACTCCGTCTCCGTCGGTTGCGTACCGGGCGCACAGGCTCGATCCGCCTCCGTGAAGAGCCTGATCCAGGCGGTCCGGCCAAGCCCGGTGCGGACTCGGCAGGGGCCTGGGCATGGCCAGGAGTCATACCTGTCGGACATCAGTTGTCTGGGTAGGGACCGGGGGCGAGGTGAGGCCTGTGCAGGATCGCATGTACGATCAAGGGGGACCCAATCCTGTTGCCTGAGGAAACTGCCCGCCGCTTCTGGAGATTCACTCCGTCGATGTCCATGTACCCATCCATGACCGCGTGCTCTCGTAGCACTGGCCCGGAGTGTATATGCGTGCCCGGTCCCTGTCAACAGGACCGCAGAGCATCTCCAGTATTAAGGATCGTCCCCATATAGGTCCAAGGATCCGGTGTCCGAATCCTGGCCCAGCATGGTCTTCTTCAGATCCCCCACTTTGACATTGCCCCATATGGAACGAGTTGCGGGCTACACAGTGAGCCAACCATGCGTGCACACCAGAAGCACCCCTGCAGTCCGCGCCCGGCTGTACTGGAGAGCTGGCGGCCTTGGTCCCACCCCTTCGGGACCTCGCGACACAAGCAGCCTCGGATTGCGCTTGACTGACCCTGGGCCCGGGCATAGGCTTCCAGCACGCAGCCAGGACGGCTCACAAGGGGTTCATGCAGAGAGACTCGCTTGCAATACTGATACTGGCCATGGGAGGGCACTGCCTGGGGGCGGTCTCCACGAACGTCCCGCTCGACCACTGGAGTTATGGTGCGATCGAGAAGCTGGCGGACTACGGCCTGATCGACAGCGCAATGCCCGGCACCAAGCCGTTTTCCCGCATTGAGATGGCCAGGATGATCGATGCTGCGCACACGCACGCCCTGGAGCAGGGCCGGGAGGGCCCCATTGTGCAGGCCCTCCTGGATAGGCTGACCGAGGAGTTCAGCCATGAGATGAATCGGACAGGGGCCTACGCGTGGGCGGTCCGGCAGGACTTCATCAAGCCGATCGAGGACCCCTATGTCCGGCTCGTGTACGGGGCGGATCCCTTCGACCTGGAGAACCAGGCAGGAGACCTGTTCGAGGAGGGGGTCAATACACGCATTGGATTCGCCAGCCGCATCAACCTGTTCGACCGGTTTGCCGCATACCTCCATCCGGAGTTCGAGGACCCCTCCACAACGGACTCGGGGATCGAGCTGATCGAGGGGTATGGCAAGGCCCAAGTGGGGGATTGGGAGGTTGAGGCAGGCAAGGACTCGATGTGGTGGGGGCCCGGGCATCACGGCAGCATGTTGATGGGCAACAACGCCAAGAACCTGACGTTGCTGAAGGTCTCCAACCCGCAGCCGATCCAGTTGCCCTGGGTGCTCGGGCACCTGGGGCCGTTCAAGGGCGTGTTCTTCCTGTCCCAACTGGAGGAGGGGCGTCAAGACGCCCCCAAGGCCAAGTTCACGGGGGTGCGCCTGAGCAGCAAGCCCTTTCCTTGGCTGGAGATCGGAGGGTCGCGGACCATCCAGTTCGGCGGGGACGGCATGCCGGACATCGGCGTGGACGACTACCTGCAGGTGTTCTGGCCCAAGAACCTCCAAGGCACGGAGAACCAGTTGGCTGCCCTGGATGCCTCCATGTGGATGCCCCTCCCTACGTGGGTACCAGCCCGGTCCCTGAAGGCCTATGTGGAGTACGCAGGAGAGGATGCAGCGGGGTTCCGTACGTACCGCCCCCTCCTGGGCCTGCAGCTCAACGACCTGCTGAGGACCGGGCGCACGGACCTGAGGGTCGAGTATGCGGAGACCTCCGACCTGTTCTATGTGCACAGCATCTATACGGATGGCTATACCTACGATGACCGGGTCATGGGTCACCACATGGGCACGAACGCAGAGGACCTGTTCCTGAGGGTCACACACTACCTTTCTGCAGACCTGGTGCTGGGGGTCGATGCGGACAGACAGCAGTACGGCAGTGGCGGTGCGGTCCAGCCCACGATCTACCAGG
>JAGOQT010000124.1 GCA_018007255.1 Phycisphaerae bacterium
GCTACTACCAGGGCCTGATCGACGAGTTCCGGATCTACAACCGGGTCCTGACGGTCGGGGAGCTACGTTATCTGGCTGGCGATCGGTAGGCCTCCAGAACATCCCCAAGAAACCGAGACACCAAGGGGCACGCATCGCAAGGTGCGTGCCCCTTGCCTTTGGGACCGCCGGGACCTGATCCGAAGGGCCGCTCCAGATCAAGACGAACCCTGTTCGGCTCGGGGGCGAGACAATCGTGCCGGCATTTCGCGCTTTTCATCTCACTTCGGACCCTTCTGACCGGTCTGTCTAAATATGCGGCCCACGGGTCCGGGTCTCTCCTGAGGACCAAGGCCGGGCTGACCTGGCAATTCCTCTGGAAGGAGCTTGATGCGCAGGAGGCTTGTCTGCCTGGTTGTCCTCACGCTCCTCCCTGCGGGACTGGCTCACTCGCGAGTCCTCCCCACAGGGAGCACCGCACCCGAGTCTTGCGACACGCCGGGTCAGTTCCTGGTGCGCACGACCCCCGCTGGGGTCATCCGCATGGCTCAAGGCGGGGACGGGACGCCCGGCGGGCTGGCCAACACGGATCCGTTCTGGTATAGTGCCACCGTGCCGGCAGCAGGTGTGCCGGGAGTGTTCTGAGCCCTGGATGAAAGAGGACACCATGAGAAGGATGCTAGTGGCCACAGTCCTTTGCTCCTGCCTTTGCTCTGCGACAGGCCCGCTTCAGGCGGGCTCCTACTACCCTCTTCGGCCGGAGGACCCCCGGGCGGTCTATCTGACCCAGGACGATTTCGGTGTGCATGGGGACGGCGTCGCCGACGATGCCAACGGCATCCAGCAGGCCATCGATCGCGTGGGGCGCACCGGCGTGGTCTTCATCCCCGAGGGGCGGTATCGGCTCGGCAAGACGGTCTATGTCTGGGAGGGGATTCGGCTCATCGGGTACGGACCCAAGCGGCCGGTGTTCGTGCTGGGCAAGGACACGCCGGGATTTCAGGAGGTGACGAACAAGTACCCGAACCATGAGGGTACGGGCAGGTACATGGTCCACTTCGCGGGCAACCGCCCCATGGGGAACAGGCCCTTCAGCGACGCCAGCGAGGTGTCCTTCTACGGCGGCATGAGCAACATCGACTTCGAGATGCAGGACGGCAATCCCGCGGCCATCGGCATCCGCTTTCACGTGGCCCAGCACAGCTCTCTGCAACACATGGACTTCCACGTCGGCTCGTGCAGGGCGGCGGTGGAGGACATCGGCAATCAGGCCAGCGACATCCACGTCCACGGCGGCCAGTATGGGATCCTCACCAAGAGGACCTCGCCCGTCTGGCAGTTCCTCCTCATGGACTCCAGCTTCGAAGGACAGAGAGAGAGCGCGATTCACACCATGGAGGCGGGTTTCACGCTCGTCCGCTGCCGTTTTGCGAACATGCCGGTTGCGATCCAGATCGCGCCGGGTGAGGTCGAGCAGCTCTACGGGCGGGATCTGCACATGGAGGACATCCGCACCGCCGCGCTGAAGGCCGGCAATGTACGGAATACCCACTCGGCCATCACGCTCACGAACATCGCGTGCAGCGATGTCCCCCTCTTCTATCGAGGTGAGGACACGGCCTCCGTGCCCGCACCGTCGCAGCACTACCTGATGGATCGCTTTACGCTCGGGCTGGAGATCGGCGAGGACGGCAGGGAGCGTGGGATCGCGATGCGCCGTCAGGAGCACCCCCTTGCGCAGCCCGCCCCTGCCGTGGCAAGCGACATCCCGGCGCTGCCGCCCATGAGCGAGTGGGTGAACGTGCGGACCCTGGAGGTGAAGGGGGACGGGCAGACCGATGATACGGCGGCCTTGCGCGCGGCGATCGAGAAACACCGGGTGTTGTTTCTCCCCAGCGGGAGCTATCGCGTGTCGGGCTCGATCGAGCTCAAGCCGGACACGGTCCTGATCGGGATGAACCCGGGCAACACCTCGATCAATCTGTCGAGCGGCGCACCCGGATTCGATGGGGAGGGTGCCCCCGTGGGCGTGCTCGTCGCGCCCAAGGGAGGCCGGAACATCGTGGTCTCGATCAGTGTCGGCCAAGGCGGGAACAGCCGTGCTGCGGGCGTGGTCTGGATGGCCGGAGACAACTCGCTGCTGGACGACGTGTCCTTCAGCGGAGGGGGCGGCTTCGGCTTCGGCCGCGGGGGCCGGGGCGCCGGCGCCAGCCCGATCGGGCCTGACCTCCTCATCCGGGACGGAGGGGGTGGCATCTTCCGCGGGAATTGGCCCCATGCCACGAGCTCGAGGACCGCCGGACTCCGCATCGAGAACACGTCCTCGCCGGGCAAGATCTATCAGATGTCGGTCGAGCACCACAACCGCGTGGAAGCACAGTTCCACAACGTGCAGAACTGGGAGTTCTATGCACTGCAGACCGAGGAAGAGAACCCCGCCGGACACCGGGCGAATGCCATGGAGATTCGGGACTGCCGGAATCTCCTCTTCGCCAACACGTACATGTACCGTGTTTCCCGCACCACCCTGCCGACGACCTATGGCATCCTGGTGCGCAACTCGGACGACATCCGGTTCGAGAACATGAAGGTCTTCAGCCAGACCCGCCTGTCCTTCGACAACGCCGTGCTGGAGGAGGAGAGCGGCGTGGCCGTGCGGGCCCAGTTCTTCACCCATTTCGCAGTCCGCAAGGGGATGAAGGCCCCGGCAGCGGCCCCGGTGCCGGCCGTGTTCGATCAGGAGGCGAAGGTCGAGAAGCTGGCCGGCGACTTCAGCAACGCGTCGGGTCTGACCGTCGACGGAGCAGGACGACTGTTCTTCACGGACGCCGCCCAGCGCAGGGTGGTTCGCTGGAATGAAATCACCAGGAAGGCCGAGGAAATCGCGCAGACCCAGGGTCAGCCCATGGTGATGGGATTCGCGAAGCCCTCCACCCTGCTGATCGTCGCGTATGAGAGGACGGTCCACAGTCTGAACGTCGCAGAGAGCAACTCGGTCCCGCAGCCAGTGACAGGGACTGCCGAGAAGGTGCCCGACACGGTGGTCCTGCTTCCGGTTGGCTTGCACAACATGCTGTCCATCTTGACCGATCTGACGGACCGCCGCGACTACGTGTATCGGGGCGGGAGCAACACTGCCGTGGTCCGCGTCGTCGAGGATGCGCCCCGCAGTTACTTCTACTCGCCGGGGACGAAGACGGCGATCTTCGCCGGTGGGACCTGGCGTCCCATCCTGCAGAGCTCGAACCTCGCGGCGTTCGCACCGGGCGATGAGCACTATGTAACCAGTGAGGACGACGGAAAGACGTACCGTGTTCAGTTGGGCAGCAACGAGAAGATCACCACCAGGGTCTTCGTGGAACGGGGCGGCACGTCGGTCGTCGAGGATACGGCAGGAAACGCATATATCGCCGGGGATCAGGTGTACGTCTACGACCGCGAAGGTACGCTGAGCGGCATCCTGGAGATCCCCGAGCGTCCCGGAAGCCTCGCATTCGGCGGCCCGGACAGGCGAACGCTCTTCATCGGGGCCCGCAGTTCACTCTACTCGGTCCGCACAGTCCACCCGGGGCGGTAGAAGGGAATGAAGATCGTACTGGCCCCCGACAAGTTCAAGGGCAGCCTGTCCGCCCAGGAGGCCTGCGAGGCCATGGAACGAGGTGTGCGCAGGGCATGCCCGGATGCCGAGGTCATGTCGATCCCCGTGGCGGATGGCGGTGAGGGCACGGTGGAGGCCCTGGTGTCTGCCACAGGCGGCCGCTGCGTGGAGGTCCGGGTCACGGGCCCCCTGGGTGAGCCCGTGCAGGCACGGTTCGGCATTCTGGGCGATCCACAGACCGCCGTGATCGAGATGGCCCAGGCATCCGGCCTCTGGCGGGTCCCACCGGAGCAGAGGGATCCCCTGAACACGACCAGCTTCGGGACGGGCGAGCTGATCCATGCGGCCCTGCGCCAGGGCTGCCGCCACCTGATCATCGGAATCGGGGGATCCGCCACCACGGATTGCGGTTCAGGCATGGCCCAGGCCTTAGGTGTGCGATTCCTGCTCGCGGACGGCACAGCCGTGGAGACTCCCATGACCGGCGGACAGATGGGACAGGTCCGGCAAGTGGACTTGTCCGGTGTGCTGCCGGAGTTGCGGGATTGCTCGATCACGGTCGCCTGCGACGTGTCGAATCCCCTGCTCGGACCCCAGGGTGCCGTGAGGGTCTACGCCCCCCAGAAAGGCGCCCAGCCCAGTCAGCTGGATCTGTTGGAGCAGGCCATGGAACACATGATCGACCTGATGGAGTCCGCCACGGGACGCCGGGTGCGTACTCTGCCGGGCACCGGGGCGGCAGGCGGACTGGGCGCAGCACTCATGACCCTGTTCCAGGCAGTCCAGAGGCCGGGCATCGAGATCGTCCTGGAGGCCGTCTCCTTCCGTGACAGGATCCGGGGCGCCGCCCTGGTTCTCTCCGGTGAAGGCAAGGTGGATGCCCAGACCGCGTGCGGAAAGGCGGTCAGCGGCGTGGTCCGGGCGGCCCGCAGTGGGCATGTCCCCGTGGTGCTCTTGGCCGGCAGCGTGGACGAGGACGCCGAATCGCTGTATCGGGAAGGTGTGGTTTCCCTGTTCTCCATCTGCACGAGGCCGATGACCCTGGCTGAGGCCATGGGCCGGGCCTCCTGGCTTGTGGAGACCGCGGCGGAGAGGGTGACCCGTCTGGCCGTGCACGGAGGCCTCCTGTGGTCTTGACCGCTCCGTCTCTTTCGCTATACTCATCCTCTGTGCATGCGTCATGGTCCAGGTCACTTGTCTAGGTTGGAGATTCGTCAAGATGTCCCTATCCGCCGAGCAGGTCGCAAAGCTGGAGAAAGCGGCAAAGAGACTCCGCTATGATATCGTCATGATGATCGGGGCGGGCAAGCCTGGCCACCTGGGGGGTTCCTGTTCGATTGCCGATATCGTGGCCGTGTTGTACTTCCACAAGCTCCGCCACGATCCGCACAATCCCGTGTGGCCGGATCGAGACCGCTTCCTACTGAGCAAAGGCCACGCGGCCCTGGCCCAATACGCCGCATTGGCTGAATGCGGGTACTTTCCCAAGGAAGAGCTGCGTACCCTGAAGGAGCTGGGCTCGATCCTGCAGGGGCATCCCGAGATGCGGAGGATGCCCGGCATCGAGGCCTACACCGGATCGTTGGGGCAGGGATTGAGTGTGGCGTGCGGGATCGCGATGGCCGGAAAGACCGACCGCAAGGACTACAAGGTCTACTGCATCGTGGGGGACGGCGAAGCCGCCGAAGGACAGATCTGGGAGGCCTCGATGGCGGCGGCCTTCTACAAGCTGGACAACCTGGTGGCGATCTTCGACAAGAACCTCGTGCAAGCCACCGGTCCGATCGTCGAACGATACAACACGAATCCCCATGCGGAGAAGTGGAAGGCCTTTGGCTGGCACGTGCTGGAGATCGACGGCCACAGCATCCAACAGATCGCCGGCGCGCTGGAGGAGGCGGGTCAGGTCAAGGGCAGACCCGTGATGGTGGTCGCCCATACGGTCAAGGGCAAGGGCGTGCCTTTTGCCGAGGGGAAGGCGGATTTCCACCACGGGATCATGACACAGGAACAGTTTGAAACGGCGAGGCGACTGTTTGAGGACTGAGGAACCACGCAGATGACGATGCAGAACTGCAGGACGGCGTACGGCGAGACCCTGGTGGAGTTGGGCCGGCAGAACGAGCGGATTGTGGTCCTGGAGGCCGACCTCAGCAAGACCACGATGACGAAACTCTTCGAGAAGGAGTTTCCCGGGCGGTTCTTCGAGGTGGGAATCGGCGAGCAGAACATGATCTCGACAGCGGCCGGCTTGGCCCTGTCCGGGAAGATCGCCTTCGCCAACTCCTTCGCGGTCTTTGCCACGGGCCGGCCCTATGACCAGATCCGCGTCAGCTGTATCGGCAGGCTCAATGTGAAGATCGTCGGCTCCAGTTGCGGGCTTTCCGATTTCGGGGACGGCGCCACGCATCAGAGCATCGAGGACGTCGCGATCATGCGTGCGATTCCGAACATGACGATCCTGTCTCCGGCCGACGGCACCGAGACGAGGAAGGCGACCCGGGCGGCGGCCGAATATGACGGGCCGGTCTACATGCGGATCGTGCGCAATGATGTTCCCGATGTCACCGAGGAGAGGCAGGACTTCAAGATCGGACGACCCACCGTGCTCCGGAAAGGGACGGACGTGGTGGTCTTTGCCCACGGCGTCATGGTCCACAGGTCGCTTCAGGCCGCCCAGACCCTGGAGAAGAAGGGCCTTTCCGTGCGGGTCGTCAACGTCAGCACGCTCAAGCCGATCGACGACAAGACGATCCGCAGACTCGCGGACGGGGTGAAAGGCGTGGTGACGGCCGAAGAGCATACGATCATCGGAGGGCTGGCCAGCGCGGTCGCGTTCGCATTGCGAGGGCAGGCCCTGCCCATGGAGGCCGTTGCCATACAGGATTGCTTCGGCCAATCCGCACTCCACTACGAGCAGCTTCTGGAGCACTACGGCCTGACGGATGCGGCGGTGGTCAAGGCCGTGAACAAGGTCCTGAGGTAGAACATGAAAACCAAGACGATGAAGGCCGTGGTCAAGTACGAGAACAGGCCCCTCGCGACCGAGTTGCGAGAGGTCCCGGTCCCCACGATCGGCGAGGGCGACGTGTTGGTCGAGGTGGCGTACGTCGGGGTCTGCGGGACCGACCCCCACATGCACAGCGGCGCAAAGGTGTTCAACTTCAACTGCCCGTTCATCCTGGGGCACGAATTCGCGGGCACCATCGTGGAGGCGGGCAAGCAGGTCCGGGCATTCAAGGTCGGGGATCGCGTGACCGCTGAAACGCACGCGGACTACTGCGGCCACTGCGCCCTGTGCAGGAGCAACCACTATCACCTGTGCAGGGAACGGAAGGGATATGGATTCCACTGCGACGGGGCCTTCACGAAGTACGTCAGGGTCCCGGAGCGGATCCTGCACCGGGTGCCCGAGGGCGTGGCCCTCAAGGCGGCCTCCATCACCGAGCCCTTCTGCGTGGCGTACAAGTCGGTGGTGTGCAACAGCACCGTGCGGCCCGGCGATACGGTTGTCGTGATCGGGCCCGGACCCATCGGCCTGCTCTGCATGGAGATGGCCCGCTTGCAGGGGGCCGGCGAGATTGTGGCGGTCGGGGCCCAGGGCGACGACGAGCGGCTGAGGCTCTCGAAGGAGTTCGGAGCGACGCTCATGATCAACGGCAGCCGGGAGGACCCCCTGCCGAAGATCCTGTCTCTGGGCGACCGCTACGGTGCGGATCTGGTCGTGGATACGGCCGGTCCCGCCGAGACGCTGAAACTCTCCATGGATGCGGTGCGCCCCAACGGCCAGATCACCAAGATCGGCTGGGGGCCCAAGCCAGTGAACCTCAGCCTCGATCCACTGGTGGCCAAGTCCGTGACCTTCAAGGGACACTTCAGCCATACCTGGGATGTGTGGGAGAAGTGTCTGACGCTGATGGGCAAGGGACAGGTCCGCTTGGATCGCCTGATCACACACGAGCTGCCGCTCGACATGTGGAAAGAGGCCTTCGAGCTGGTGGAGACCAAGCAGGCGATGAAGGCGGTCCTGACTCCGATCGATTAGTCATCTCTGGGATTCTCTTCGGGTGAACGCAATGCAGAAGATAGGATTCATCGGATTGGGCATCATGGGGAAGCCCATGGCCCTGAACCTGATCAAGGCCGGATACCCTCTGACGGTCTATGACATCCGGCCGGAGGCGGTCCGGGAGGTTGTCGCGGCGGGCGCCCGAGAGGGCAAGAGCAGCAAGGACGTCGCTGCGCAGAGCGACGTCGTGATCACCATGTTGCCGAATTCGCCCGACGTGAAGGCGGCCGTGCTGGGCAAGAACGGAGTCCTGGAGGGCGCCAAGGCCGGGCTGATCCTAGTGGACATGAGCTCGATTGCCCCCTTGGTGGCCCAGGAAATCGCGGCGGCGGTGCACAAGAAGGCCGTGGAGATGCTCGACGCGCCTGTCAGCGGCGGCGAGCCCAAGGCCAAGGACGCAACGCTCTCCATCATGGTCGGAGGCAAGAGGGAGGTGTTTGAGCGGGTCGAAGCGATTCTGAAGTGCATGGGTTCGTCGGCCGTGTTGGTCGGCGACATCGGCAGCGGCAATGTCACCAAGTTGGCGAACCAGATCATCGTGGCCTTGAACATTGCGGCCATGTCCGAGGCGATGGTCCTGGCCACCAAGGCAGGGGTGGACCCGGAGAAGGTCTTCCACGCCATTCGCGGCGGTCTGGCCGGCAGCACGGTGCTCAATGCGAAGGTGCCCCTGGCCCTGGACGGCAACTTCAGGCCGGGCTTCCGCATCGAGCTCCACATCAAGGACCTCGCCAACGCCCTGGACACCGCGCATGCGGTCGGGGTCCCTGTGCCTCTGACCGGCGGCGTGATGGAGATCCTGCAGGCGCTGAGGGTCGACGGAAAGGGAGGCGACGACCACGGCGGCCTGATCCAGTTCTACGAGAAGCTGGCCCGGGTCGAGGTCCGACGCCGGAGGTAGCGAAGGGACTCTGTCTATGCTCCTGATCGCCCTGCTTGTCGTCAGCATCGTCCTGATTGTCGTCTCGACGGTCCGATTTCAGCTGCACCCCTTCCTGGCCCTGATCTTCGTCGCAATCGGATTCGGCCTGCTCTCAGGCATGGACCTGGGCAAGGTGGCCGATTCGATCAACTCCGGTTTCGGGGACACCCTCAGCAAGATCGGGATCGTGATCATCGCCGGGGTGATCATGGGGACCTTCCTGGAGCGTTCGGGCGGGGCCTTTGCCATAGCGGAGAAGACCCTGAGGGTCGTCGGCCAGAGACACGTCCCCCTGGCGATGGCGATCATCGGCTACATCGTCTCCATACCGGTCTTCGCCGATTCCGGATTCGTCATCCTGGCCCCGCTCAACAGGGCCCTTGCCAAGAGGGCGAGGATATCCTTGGCCGGCGCAGCCATCGCCTTGGCCGCCGGCCTCACCGCAACGCACTGCCTGGTGCCTCCTACGCCTGGGCCCATCGCCGCGGCGGGCATACTCGGAGCCGACCTCGGGCTGGTCATTCTGTTCGGTTTGGCAGTCAGCGCTGTGGCCACTGCCGTCGGCTGGGCCTTTGCATCCCGGTTCGCCTCCAAGGTGTACATCGACCCCAATCCCGAGCTCACCGAGGCGGACGTGGAGGCCAGACTCAGGGAGGCGCCTTCAGCCTGGAAGGCCCTCACCCCGATCCTCCTGCCCATGGGCCTCATCGTGCTCAAGTCGATCTCGGACTTCCCAACCCACCCCTTCGGGGAGGGGTCCTTCAGAAACACCGTGGCGTTCATTGGAGAACCGGTCATCGCGCTGCTGATCGGGACGGTCCTTGCGTTTCGACTCCCCAGGAAGCTGGACAGGCAGATGCTGTCGACCACGGGGTGGGTCGGACAGGCCATGCTCGATTCGGCGATCATCATCATGATCACGGGCGCGGGCGGGTCCTTTGGCACGGTTCTGCGGAATTCCCCGATTGCCGATGTGCTCAGCCGGTCTTTGTCGCAGGCCCACTTGGGTCTGTTTCTGCCGTTCATCATTGCGGCAGCCCTGAAGACCGCTCAGGGCTCATCCACAGTGGCCTTGATTACGACCGCATCCCTCATGACACCCTTGATGTCCCCCTTGGGCTTCGAGTCTGCAGCGGCCAAGGCCCTGGTGGTGATGTCCATCTCCGCGGGTGCGATGGTCGTCTCCCACGCCAACGACAGCTTCTTCTGGGTGGTCACGCAGATGTCCAGGATGGACGTGAAGACCGGGTACCGGCTCCATACGGTCTCCACCCTGCTCATGGGAGCGGCCTCCGTTCTCACGGTCTGGGTGCTCGGTCTGATCCTCCTGTAATCGGGAGAAACCCCGGACGGCCCGCGGGGTGGAACCGGCATTCCCCGTTGGACTACGGGCAACCCCACTGCCCCTGAGGCATCTGCACGCCCTGCAGCGATCCCTGCTCACCGCGGCCCCAGGGACCCGGCGTCTCGGCCGGCCCGGCACAGCCTGTCCGCTACTGGCCGGACGAAACCGCAGCGGCAGGACCGGCAGGCGCCTGGATGTAGTCACGCACCCACTCGAAGAAGGTCGGGATGTTCGGACCGGAGGTGTGGCCCCCTTCGTGCTGCCGGAAGGCCAGGTCACCCCCGACCAGCGTGCATACAGCAGGCAGCGGGGCATGGACCCAGTCCTGGATGTCCTTTCCATAGCCCTTCTTGCCGAGGAGCTCGTAGACCTTGGAGGCCAGAATACCGGCGCGGTAGCTGCCCGGGGTATCGACCCACTTGGGGTCGCCGGGCTCCACGCCATAGCTGATGAAACAGGGCCTCGGTGCGCACAGGGCGATCAGCTCGTGAGAATCGACGGGCAGGTCGGAGGCGTTCATGGACCTGCCCTGGATATCCGACGCGCCGTACTTGAGGAAGTTGCCGCACATCCAGTGGTACTCACCTGTTCCCGTG
>JAGOQT010000125.1 GCA_018007255.1 Phycisphaerae bacterium
GTCTGTGGTCCCGGGCTTGAGGATCTCGACCTGACCCGGGTTCGTGGGGTAGGCCTTACCCTCCACCGTGACGCTCACGGGGGGCAGGGTCGCCGGACCCGGTGCGTGGACCACCAGGGAGTAGTTCACTACGGTCTGCTGGATCACCTGCCGGTTGATCTGGTTGGTGATCACGTTCTGGCCCAGTCGCTGGGGCGAATAGGCCGCCATGGGGAGCATGTCGACCCCGACCGTCCCGGTGTGGCCGTGGACCACGATCTGGTAGGTGAACCGCTGGCCTGCGTAGACGGGCTGGGAGGGGTCGACCTGGGCCTCGACCCGAATCTCCTGTCCAGCGGCCGGGAGGGCGATTCCCCAGGCCCAGCACAACAGGGGCAACACCCACCGAGTTGGAGAAGTCGGACGACTCATACTGGATGGCTGCTTGCGGGTCCTGAATTCACCCTGCTACCAGTCCTTGTCCACGGGCACGTGTCCGGTCCGGACCTGTACCTGCCGTTCCTTGTTCCTCTGCTGCTCCTTGTCCAGGATCTCCTGGGCCGTCCGGTCCGAGGCCTGCACCTGCTCCTGCATCCGGGGTCCCGCGTTGGGATCCCTGGGTGGACTGGGTGTATTGGGTTCCTGTGTCTGATTCGGGTCCTGATCCGGCTGGTCCTGACTCTGCTGGGCCTTGGGTTCGTTCCCGGAGTCCGGCTTCGGCCTTCCCTCGCCCTGTGTCTGATTGGGGTCCTGCTGGCCGCCGCCGTCCTGACGCTGCTGGGAGCTGCCGCCCTGGTCCTGCTGGGCCTGGTTTGGATCGGCCTGTTTCTGCTGTTTCTTCATCTGGTCCAGGATGTCCTTGAGGGCTAGGCCTGCGACCTCCTTGTTTCGCCTGGCCTTCTCATGGTTCGGGTCGAGATCGAGTACGGCCCGCCACAGACCAATGCTCGTCTTGATGTCGTCCACGGCCTTCTGCAGGTCTGAGTCCCTCTGCTTGAGGCCTCGCTGGAAGTAGGCGTTCCCCAGGTTGGTCTTGGCCTTCTTGACCAGGTCCATATCCCGCGTCCCTGCGGAGACCTCGTTGTAGAGATCCATGGCCCCGGCCAGGTCGTCCATGCGGAAGAAGGTGTTCGCCTTGTTGAACCGGGCCTGGTCCAGCCTGGGATCTTCGATCAGGGCCTTGTCGTATTGGGTCAGGGCCTGGTCGTATTGGCCCTGCTGATACAGGGCGTTTCCGGAACGGACCCGATCCGCACCGGTCTGGCCCATGGCCGCGGGCCCGCAGGAGACGGCCAGCACGATGGTCCACACGACGCTATGCCTTCTTGCGTTCACGGACAAAGACCTCACCGATCAGAAACACCAGGGCCAGGGCCAGGAAGACCTGGAACCGTTCATCATAGGCCGTCATGGTCATGGATTCAAGCTCGCGCCTCTCGGCCGAGGCGATCAGGTCCTCGTAGATCTGGCCCAGGTCCAGGGCGGTGCCGGGCCGGACAAGGAGGTACTTGCCGCCTTCGGTGGCAAACGCGATCCTGCGGAGCATGTCCCCATCCAGCTTGGACCAGATCTCTTGGCCTTGATACCTCAGGAAGTCCTTCGTCCCGTTGGCCCCGGCCACAGGGATGCGGGCCCCCTCGTCTTCATTGCCCAGGCCCACGGCGATCACGCGAATCCCCTCCTCCGCCGCCTTTTCGGCCGCCTGTTCGGGGAAGCTGCCGTGGTCCTCTCCGTCCGTGATCAGGATGAGGTCCTTGAACTGCCGGCTCGTCCGGTCAAAGACCTCTGCCACGGCGGTGCGGATGGCGTCGCCGATCATCGTGCCGCCGCGGGAACTGCTCTGGACCGAGAGGTCGGCCAGAGCCATGCGCACGAAGGCGTAGTCCTGGGTCAGCGGGCACTTGACCACTGCGTTGCCGGCAAAGGTCACGATGGCGAGCCGGTCGCCTTGCAGGCGGCTCAACAGGTCCCCGATGGCCAGCTTGGCCTGCTCCAAGCGGTTGGGCCGGAGGTCCTCGGCGAGCATGCTCTTGGACGTGTCCAGGAGGATGCACACGTCGCGGCCCTGGCGTCGGAGGGTCTGGGGCCGCGGATTCCACTTGGGCTGCGTGAGTGCCACCACGATGCTGACCAAGGCCGCGACCAAGAGGCCGGTCTTGACGGCCTGGCGCCTGAGGCTCACGTCTGCGTTGATCCTGCCGAGCAGGGCCCGGTCCGCCAGCGCGGCCAGGGCCCTGGCCTTGCGCCAGAAGGACCACAGGATCACCGGCACCAGGACCCCTGGGACCAGGAACAAGAGCCACAATGCATTCGGGTTGCCTAGCATATTCAGACCGGGCGATCGGCTACTCCATGGACCATGGGTCGTCCCCTCACGGGATCTTCCGGAACACGGTGCACGAGGCCAGGATCTCTGCGACCAGGATGGCCAGGGCGGGCCAGGTCCACCACGCGAAGCACTCGGCGTATTGGATGACCTGGGTTCGCACCGGCGTCTTCTCCAGGTCGTTGATCCTCCGGACGATCTGCACCAAGGCCTCGGCGTCGTCCGCGCGGCTGTAGAACCCTCCGGTCCTCTCCGCCACCGCCCTGAGCAGTCCCTCATCCAGGTCGCTCCGTGCAGGGACCCGCATGGTGCCGAAGGGCGTCTGGATCGCGCCGAAGGCCTGATCCGACCCGATCCCGATGGTATAGACCTTGATGCCCCACTGCTTGGCCAGGTCGGCGGCAGTCAGGGGATGGTACTCCCCGGCGTTGAGTTGGCCGTCCGTCAGCAGGATGATCGCCTTGCCCTTGATCTGGAAGTCGGCGAGGGGGGATGCATTGGGATCCCCTCCAGCCAGGCCAAGATGGACCCTCCGCCGGGCGATCTCCTCCTCGGCCTTCCGGAGCCGGGCCGCGGCCAGGGCCAGGCCGTCGCCTATGGCCGTGCCGTCCTCGGACTGCACCTCCACGTTGCGGGTCTGCCTGAGGAACTCCAGCAGGGCGTCGTGGCTGTGCACCAGGGGACAGACCGTGTCCGCGTACCGGGCAAAGGTCACCAGGCCGATCAGGTCCCCTGCGCGGCCCTCAAACCGCCGGCCGTCTCCCTTGATGAAGGCGGACAGGACCTGCTTGACCACCTCCAGTCTGGTGAGCTTCTGGCCCTCATAGCCCATCTCGGTCCGCATGCTGCCCGATCGGTCCACGACCGCCTCGATGGCGATCCCTTCTCTGGACGCCTCGGACAGGACCGTGCCCTTGCGGGGCCGAGCCAGGGCCACGATCAGGAGGGCGATGCAGGCCAGTCTCGCAACCTGGAGCATGGGCCGCAGCCGGATCCGCCAGGAGACCGGGCAGGACCGGACGCCCGCCAGACCCGGGAACCGGACCGAGGCTGTGCCTCGAGTCCGCCTCATCCGCCATCCGAGCAGGGGCACCAGGGCCAGCAGCCACAGCATCCAAGGCCAGGTGAAGGTCATGGGGTCGCGCCCTCCGCCGCAGGGTGGACCTGCATCGGGTCGGTGACATCGAGCAGGTGTTCATCGGATCGGGTCTTCTCGATGAAGTCCCGGACCCGATCGAAGGTGCCCTGGACCTGCTCCCGGGTGGGTTGGTGTCTGGCGAACTTGACCAGGTCGCAGTGCCCGAGGAATGCGCCCAGGTCCGCCTTGTCGGACGGAGGCAGGGCGTCGGTCTGGGCCAGGCTGGTCAGGAACTCCTCGGTGGTCTGCTCAGGGGCACGCAGGCTGAAGCGGTCCTCGATGTAGTGCCGGAGGATGGCGGTGATGGCCTCGTAGAACTCCTTGACCCGGCCGGCCTCCACGAGTCTGGCCTCGACCAGGGCCCGCAGCCGGTCGTAGGCCACCTCGTGGGCGGGCCTGAGGATCCGGCTTTGCCGGGCGGCCCGCCGCCTGCGAACCCAGGCCCAGGCCCAGATCGCAAGGCCCGCCGCGCCCAGGACCCCGGGCAGCCAGAGCCATGCCCACGACCGGGGTCGGGGGGGATCGACCACGTCCTCGATGTCCGCGATGGTCAGCTTGGCCCGGTCCTCGCCCAGGAGGCTGGTCACCTCCACGTCCACCGGCTCGGTCTCCAGGGTGTAGGTCTTGTTGGGGTCCTTGGCATCCAGGAACTGGAAGGTCAGAGAGGGGATCTGGTAGGGACCTGAGACAAACGGCTCCAGTCTGTACCGCCGCGTGCGGACGATCCGGTCCTCGTCGCCGAGCCTGTCCGGCTCGCTGTCCCAGTCCGCCAGGCCGAAGTCCTCCAGGACCTTGTCTATCTTGGGCATGGTGAGCTCGTATCCGGACCGGATCCGGGCCTCAATCTCCAGCCTCAAGGTCTCGGCAATGGAGATCTTGTCCCGGTCCAGGCGGACGTGCACGGTCAGAGGTCCCCGCTCATAGGCCTTGTCCACGGCATGGGTGGAGGACGGCCCCTGCTCGGGCGTTCTCTGCGTGCAACCGGCACCGCCCCCCAGCACGGCCAGGGTGATCACGGACACCCAACACGTTGTCCTGCACCTGTTCTTCATGGTTCTGCGGATCGCCGACCCCTGACCGCTACTCCTGTTCAAAGGCCGAGGTGTGGATCACCACCTGATACCGATCCATCATCTCCTGGATATGCGTCTGCCGGACCTCCTGACTCTTCTGTGAGGCGAGGGCCTGTAGGACCTCCTGCCTGGCCTCGTCGAAGGTCTTCTGCTGGGCAGGCTGGTTGGGGTCCGTGGAGGGCGTCGTGAATCGGTCCCTGTGGGCGTCGTAGTAGGTCCTCAGGTCCCCGTCCGTGATGTGGATCCTGGAGGACAGGACCTCGTTCATCATCCGCTGGGCCAGGACCTCTCTGGCCAGGTCGTCCAGCGCACTCCGGGTCTTGTCCTGCTCAGGCAGGCCCTGTTCGAGGGCCTGGCGGTACAGGACCTCCTGGGCCAGCCAAGTCCGCACGAACTGCTCCCTGCGGGCAGGGGTCTTGTAGGCCTCCAACATCCTCTGTCTCTCCTGGCCCACCTGCTCGGGGGTCATCAAGGGAGACACCGCCCACAACTGGGCATCCAATGTGCCCTCGATGGCCGCGGACAGGTCCGCCTCCGTGATCTTCTCAGGTCCGATCTCCGCCACGACCTTGGCCGCGGTGTCCTCCGCGGGTCTGAGGTCGGTCCTGGCCATGAGCTCGTGACGGAGCGCGGAGAATCGGCCCAGGCGCTCGAAGCAGTCCTTCAGGTGACTGTGGATCTGGGGTGCCAGGTCGTCCACCTTGGCCGCCATCTCGCACCGGTACAGGGCATCGATCGCCTCTGCATAGTGGCCCGCCTTCTCGAGGTTCGTACCGACCTGGAAGAGGGCCTTGGCCCTGTCCACAGGGGCCAGGTCCGCCCGGTCCAGGTACTCCTGCCATGCGCCGGCCGCCTGGTCGTAGAGGTTCCTCTGTGCGAGCCTGGTGGCCAGGTCCTTGAGCTGGTCCGCGGACAAGGCCCCCGGCTGGACTGCGGGCCTTGGCCCGGCCTTGGGAGGCCAGAGCAACACCGCGATGTGGGCCAGCCCCGCCAGGATCAGGACCAGCAGGAACAGGGCCGTCAGCCTGGGCAAGAGCCCCCCCCTGGGCTTGCGCTCGGGCAACGAGAAGTCCAGCTTCGGTTCCATATCTTCCTACCTTCTTACCTTCCTACCCTCTTACCTTCCTCTTCCCCTCGGTCACCTTCGCCTTCGCCGCATATGGAAGAAGGCCACCACGTCGTGCAGGTAAGGCCTGTCCGTGCAGATCGGGATGCTGTCCACCTGGATCGACCGCAGCAGGCCCGCCAGTTGATCCCACCGCTCGCTGCTGGCCGTCCGGTAGTGTTCGCGGAATGGGCGGCTGGAGGTGTCCGCCAGGACGACCTCTCCGGTCTCCGCATCCTGGAGCTCGATCAGACCCACGTCGGGCATGGCGACCTCGGCCCGATCGCGGACCGGAACCACGATCACGTCGTGCCTTCGGTGGAGCAGGCCCAAGGACTTCTCAAACCGGGTATCGAGGAAGTCGGAGACCAGGAAGATCGTGGCCCGCTTGCGCACGACCTTGGCCAGGTAGTCCAGGGCCAGCGAGATCTGGGTCCTGCGCCGGGGCATCCTGTAGTACAGGAGCTCCCGGATCAGGCGGAGGACGTGACGGCTGCCCTTCTTGGGCGGGATGTACAGCTCCACCCGGTCCGTGAAGATCAGCAGACCCACCTTGTCGTTGTTCTTGGCCGCCGCAAAGGCCAGGACCGCGCAGAACTCCGCGGCCAGCTCGTTCTTGAGCCTGTTGACCGTGCCGAACTGCCCGGACGCGGACAGGTCCACGGCGAAGATCACGGTCATCTCGCGTTCTTCCACGAATCGCTTGATGTAGGGCCTGCCGGTCCGGGCGGTGACGTTCCAGTCGATGTCCCGGATGTCGTCGCCGGGGTCGTACTGGCGGACCTCGTCGAACTGCATGCCCCGGCCCTTGAACACGCTCTCGTACTGGCCCGCGAAGCTCGCGTTCACCGCCTTGCGGGTGTAGATCTGCAGGGCCCGGATCTTCTTGACCAACTCTTGCGGGATCATTTCAACTCGGAAGCCAGAATCCAGAATTCAGAAGCCAGAATGAGTACGAACTGAAAACGGAACACCGAAAACTGAACACGGTTTCTACGGTACTTCGATCTTGTCGAAGATGGCCCGGATGAGGTCCTCGCTGGTCTTGTCCTCCGCCTCGGCCTCATAGCTGGCAATGACCCGGTGGCGGAGCACGTCCGGGCCGATGCTCTTGACGTCCTGGGGCGTGACATAGCCCCGCTGCTGGAGGAAGGCCTGGGCCTTGGCGGCCAGGGCCAGGTAGATCGTGGCCCGCGGCGAGGCCCCGAAGCTGATGAAGTGGGCCAGGTCCAGACCGTACTTCTTGGGGTCGCGGGTCGCGCACACGATGTCCACGATGTAGTCCTTGACCTTCTCGTCGATGTAGATCTCGTCCACCACGGCCCGGACCTCCGCGATGTCCGACGGCCGGATGACGGGCCGGAGATCCAGGGTCTTCTGGGTGAAGGCCTGGCGATCGAGGATCTGTCTCTCCTGGTCCTTGGTGGGGTAGTCGATTCGGATCTTGAGCATGAACCGATCGAGCTGGGCCTCGGGCAGGGGGTAGGTCCCCTCCTGCTCAATGGGGTTCTGTGTGGCCAGGACCAGGAAGGGCGAGGGCAGGGCGAAGGTCTCCTCCCCGATCGTGACGTGCCGCTCCTGCATGGCCTCCAGGAGCGCGGACTGGACCTTGGCCGGCGCCCGGTTGATCTCGTCGGCCAGGATGATGTTGGCGAAGATGGGCCCCTTGCGGGTGTAGAACTGGCCGTCCGAGGGCCGGTAGATCTGGGTCCCGATCAGGTCCGCGGGCAGGAGGTCCGGGGTGAACTGGATGCGGTGGAAGTCCGCGTCGATCGCCCTGGCCAACGCCGTGACCGCCATGGTCTTGGCCAGCCCCGGCACACCCTCCAGCAGGATGTGCCCGTTGGCCAGGAGCCCGATGACCATCCTCTCCAACATGGCCCGCTGGCCCACAATGGCCTTGTCCAGCTCCCCGAACAGGGTCCGCACGAACTCGCCCTTGGCCTGCACCAGTTGACCGATCTGTTTGACGTCTGTTGCCATATCCGGTCCCTCGAATCATGCCAAGACCAGTCGGACCCCACAGGGCCGACCCCCGGTTGCAGCAAAACATTGTACCTACGAAGGAGGAATTGGGAAGGTTCGGGCGCGAGGAGCGGGAGTCAGGAGGGCGCTCGGGGCACGGGATAGTCAAACGGCGAGGGCGCCGCCGTGTCCGGCCACAGACGCCGGCCCTTCCTCATGGCGCGCGGAAGCCACTCCCGCCGGCTCGACTGCGCCGGCGTGCCTCTCTACAGCCCCTGTGTGCTCCGCCGCAGGATGTCGGCGTTCGAGCAGTCCCGTCTGGGCGTGTAGTCCCTGAGCGGCAGGATGTGCTCATGCACGGCATCCAGCAGGTCGGACGGGTACGGGAAGAAGGCGTCTTCGATCTCGTCCGGCGGCGTGATCCAGTTCTTGGCCCCCACCACCACGGGCGGGGCGTCCAGGTCGTCGAAGGCCAGTTGCGTGATCTTGGAGGCCATGGTCTGGAGGAAGCTGCCCCGCTCGCACGCGTCCGAGGCCAGGAGGATCTTGTGCGTCTTCCGGATGGACGCGATCACGGGCTCGTAGTGGAAGGGGACCAGGCTGCGGGCGTCGATCACCTCGCAGGACAGGCCGTACCGGGTCTCAAGCTCCTTGGCCGCATCCATTGCGCGGTACAGGGTGGCCCCAATGGTCAGGATCGTCAGGTCCTTGCCCTGCCTGCGCAGGGCCGGCTCGCCGAACGGGACCTCGTAGCTGCCCGCGGGCACGCCGCCCTGCACGAACTCCTCGGCGATGCCGTAGATCCTCTGGCTCTCGAAGAAGATCACCGGATCGGTCCCGGTCAGGGCGGAGACCATCAGGCCCTTGGCGTCGTAGGGTGTGGCCGGGAACACGACCTTCAGACCGGGGATGTGGGTGCACAGGCTGGTCCAGTCCTGGCTGTGCTGGGCCCCGTACTTGCTGCCCACGGACACGCGGACCGTCACAGGCATCCTCAGGAGGCCCCCGCTCATGGACTGCCACTTGGAGAGCTGGTTGAAGACCTCGTCGCCCGCGCGGCCCAGGAAGTCACAGTACATCAGCTCGACCAGGGCTCGCCCCCCCTCCAGGGCATAGCCGACTGCGCTGCCCACAATGGCCCCTTCGGAGATGGGGGCGTTGAAGAGCCGGTGGTAGGGCAGGGCCTCGGTCAGGCCCCGGTACACGGCAAACGCCCCGCCCCAGTCCCGGTTCTCCTCTCCGTAGGCCACCAGGGTCGGGTCCAGGTAGAAGCGGTCCAGGATCGCCTCGAAGAGGGCGTCCCGCAGGACCACGCACTGGCTGTCCTTGAGCCGCTTGCCGCTGGGGTCGAAGGCGGACCTGCTCTTGGCCGCCAGGGACTTGACCCGCGGGTTCTCCTCCCTGGAAAGCAGCACCTCGGGTTTACGCGAGGGGTTCATGGACTCGACCTTCTGATTGGAGTACATGGTCCGATCCAGGAGACAGGCCTGTTTCTTGAGGTCCGCGCGCGGGGACACGGCCAGGTCCACTGCCTTCCTGCAGGCCTTGACGATCAGGGCCTCGGCCTGTCTCTGGATGGCCTCCAGGTCCGCGCCCTTGCAGACCTTGGCCGCCACCAAGGATTGGCCGAAAAGGGAGACCGGGTCTTCTTTCTGCCAGGCCTCGACCTCGCTCCGCTCCCGGTACGAACCCTGATCCGAGGGGGAGTGGCCGCTGTATCGGTAGGTCACCGTGTCGAGCAGGACCGGGCCGTCTCCCTTTTCGATCACCTCCCTCTTCCTGAGGATGGCGTCCGCCACAGCCAGGGGGTTGTATCCGTCCACCCGCTCCGCGTGCATCTGCTCAGGGTTGATCCCTGCGCCCAGCCGGGCGAGCATGCCGAAACCCATGGTCTCGCCCTGGGGCTGGCCGCCCATGCCGTAGAAGTTGTTCATGAAGTTGACGATCAAGGGCAGGCCGCCGCGATAGGGCCTCTCCCAGAGGATCTTGAACTGGTCCATGGTGGCGAAGCACAGGCCCTCCCAGACCGGGCCGCACGACGAGGAGGCGTCGCCGATGTTGCAGACCACGATGCCCGGCCTGCGGTTGACCTTCTTGTACAGGGCCGCGCCCACGGAGATGTCGCCGGACCCGCCCACGATGGCGTTGTTCGGGTAGACGCCAAAGGGAGGGAAGAACGCATGCATGGACCCGCCCATGCCCTTGTTGAAACCGGCCTCCCGGCCGAAGATCTCGGCCAGGGTCCCGTAGATCAGGAAGTCCATGGCCAGGTCCTTGACCGTGCCTCGGGCGTCCCTCTCGACCACGCGCAGGCAGTCCCCTTCGAAGTAGCCCTTCATGATCGCCATGAGTTGGGCGTCGTCGAGACGCCGGATTGCGGACAGGCCCTTGGCCAGGATCTCGCTGTGGCTGCGGTGGCTGCCGTAGATGTGGTCGTCCAGCCCCAGGTGGAAGGCCATGCCCACGGCCGCGGCCTCCTGTCCCAGGGACAGGTGCGCGGGGCCCTTGTGGTCGTAGGGAATCCCCTGATACGAGCCCCGCAGCTTGATCTCGTTCAGCATGGTCTCAAAGGTGCGGAGGATGACCATGTCCCTCTGCACGCGGACCAGGTCCTCGTGCGTATACCGTTTCAGCTCATCCTGGATGGTCTTGTCGTACTGGAGGACCGGAATGGGCTTGAACTGGATGCTGCCCTTCTTGCGGGCCTCTTGGGGCAGGATCATCTGGGACTTAGGCATGG
>JAGOQT010000126.1 GCA_018007255.1 Phycisphaerae bacterium
CTGAGCGGTCCTGTTGTCCGGCTGCTGCGTTCTCGGTCCCGTTTGTCCTCAGCGTACCGCAGCGGGTACGCCTCCGGGCAACCGGGACCTGCGGCCTTGCATCCGGCCAACATGCCGCGCTCAGAACAGTCTGTCGCCGATGCGTCGGCCCTCCGGTCTCGCCAAGTCGAGTCCACAGCCTCCATCCTGCCTCGGCCGTCCGAAGCCTCGTGAGAAATGCGGGCTAGCGGCCCTGCGAGGGCGTGTCTGGCCCGGCGGAGCCGATCCAGGCAAGGGCCATGTCCCGGACCAAGGGGTGGACGTCGTACTTGGAGGTCCAGTCCAAGACCTGCCGGAAGCCGCCGTCATTGCCGGCCAGAAGGACCAGGGCCATGAGCCGGACCGGCCAGCGGGGATCGTGGAGGTTCCGGGCGACCGCCTGGCTGATCTCCAGGTCCAGGGGGAGCCCGACCAGGTCGGCCATGGAGTGGACCTGGGTCACCCATTCGTCCGGCCCTGGGTGGAGGAGCAGCCCCGAGTCATGGGTCAGCGACGTCTTCAGCAACCCGGGCATCCACTCGGCGAACTTGAGGTTGTACAGCACCCCCTGCGTGGCCATGCGGTGCTGCTCCTTGAGCAGGCCCACAAAGAGCCCCGCGGTCTCGACCCTTTGGCGAGAATCGGCCACGGCCAGCGCGCTGAACCGACTGCGAAGGTCCGTGGCCGTCAGATCGAATCGGGGCCTCGCGATCGTCAGAGTGGACGGGGGGATCGCCACCGCCATTCGGGCCCCGCGAGTGGAGGCCTCGGCGGGGGGATCCCAGTGGACGTAGAACTCCAGCTTGAGCGAGGCCTGGGGACAGGCCCGGATCAGATCTCGAAGGGGGCCTACGGTCAGGGGCAGCGAGGCCATTGCGCTGTGGCCCGGCAGGACCCTGCAGTCGGAGAAGAGCCGCCTCGAGATCAGGCCCTTCCACTCCCGCGTCAGGTCTCCGGTGACCTTGGCATCCACGCGCACGTTCCCCCGCATCCACGCCTGGTCGCTGATCACCAGGGGCTCGGGGCCCCGGTTCGTGATCACGGTCCTGGCTACGAGATCGTCGCCGTAGGCCAGGGTGTTTGTGGGAACCGTGGTCTGGAACAGGACCCACTGGTTCGGATCGGTGAATCGTGGGATGAGGGTCTGGCCGAACGGACCCGTCAAGGCCCCCAGGATCGCCCCCGGGTCCACCTTGGACGGGTACTCCAGGCCCTGCTGTGCCAACTGCTCCCTGGCCTGCTCGGCCGAGAGCGAACCCGGGTCCTTGGCAATGGAGGCCCGGAGCGCATCTGCGGCCTGGACCTTGTCGCCCTGGGCCAACAAGACCCCTGCCCGGGCCAATCCCGAGACCTGGTTCCCGCTCCACCGCTCAATCAGGGGCTGGGCCCACTGCAACTGGCCGTTCAGGACCAGGGCGTAGGCCAGCAAGGCACCGGTGGCTGCAGAGTTGGGCTCCTCGGCAAAGGCCTTGTTGGCCCAGTCCAACGCCTGCGCCTTGTCCGGCTGGGCAAAACAGTAGAACCAGGCCAGGTGGCGAGGCAGGACCTGGGGGCCGTCACCGGATGCCCTCTTGCCGGCCAACTGGGTGGCCTTCTGGGCCGCATTGGAGAGGATCTCCTGGGCCCTTTCCTGGTCCCCGGACTTGGCCGCCGCCCGCCCGGCCACGCCCTCCAAGAACAGATCCACGCGTCCGGCCTGCCGGACCTGTGCGGCGATGTCCACCACCTGGGCGCGGTCGTCCGTGTGATACAGGCTCATGGCCCAGGGAAGGTAGATCTCGGGCGGCACAGGCCGTCCTGGATTGAAGTACCGGAACAGGTCCACACAGTACCCATAGGTCCCGGCCGCCACCTCGTACAACTCGAGTTGCTCGGCGTACTGCGCAAAGGCCAGGGCCGCCTCCACGTCCAGGGGCGACTCCCGCAGGACCAGGCGCAGGTGCTCCAGGTAGGCGGCAGGACCGATCTGGTCCGGCGCCAGCTCCGCCACCTTGGCAAACGCAAGCCGGTTGTAGGGATCGACCTCGTGGGCCTTGGCAAAGAGCGAGCGGGCCGTCTGGCGGTCCCGCCTCTCCAGCACGAGGTTCCCGTACAGGGTCATCAACTCCGAATCGAACACGGCGTTGCGGCCCCCAACCTGCTCCAACAAGGTCCCCAGGAACCGCTCTCTCTGTTGGGGCGAATCCAGGCGCTCCAGGCAGTAGCGGACGCCCGCCCTACACGCGTCCAGATCGGCCGACGCGTGGACCGACCGGTTCAGCCATGCGGGGACCTGTTCGGAGTAGTCCCGCCTGCGAGTCCGGCCGGCCAGCTCCAACAGAAGGGGATGAACCTCGATCGTGACATCCAGGGCCGCAGCGGCCTGCAAGAGGATGAGGGCCTGCTCGGCCTGGCCTTCGGTCAGGGTCGGGCCGTACATCAGGTCGCAGGCGAGCTCGTGGAACCGCTGGGCCGCAGGAGCCGAAGCGAGGGTCTCCGGTGCGACCGCAGGATCGGCGGCGGCCAACGACCCGGCCGGCGGGAGCGCGGAGCAGGGGCGAGGCCAGGCCCAGCCTGCCCATAGCACCGCGCCCAGCGCAAGGGTCCTCAACCACGTGTCCATACGCATGCATGACTCCTGGAAACCCGGTTGGGTTCCTGCTCATAGGGTGTTTCGGGCAGGCGTTATGTGGACTTGACCGGCACCTTCCGGATCCGGGATAAGACGTGCATCCCCGGCCTTCGGCAAGGCCTTATCGGACGCCCTCGCACGGCCTCGCTGGCCGGACCCGTCACCGTGCCGGTCCGGACACGGGACGCACGTGGATCACCTGGCCGCCCCCGCTGGCCAGGCGAGCGGTGATCCGGTCCGTGCCCGTCACGGATCGGGTCTCCTCGACAAGGTTTGCCGGGTGGTCGTTGGCGTCGGCGGCATCGGACCAGATCCTGGCCTCGAACTCGCCGACGCCGAGGAAGTCCAGCGGGATCTCCAGGGAACGGGCCGTCCAATCGGTCATGGAGCCGATGAACCACTCCGAGCCGTGCTGTCTGGCCACCGTGATCCACTCGCCTACGCGGCCGTGGAGGACCTTGGTCCGATCCCAGGTCGTGGGCACGACCCTGAGGAAGTCCAGACCCGCCGGACTGCCTCGATAGGCATCCGGAGAGTCGCACAGGACCTGCAGGGGACTGTCGTAGACGACCATCATGGCCAACTGGAAGCAACGGGTGCCCATCACCATGGGGGCAGGTGCGTCGCCCCCCACGACCTTGAACTGCCCACGGCCCGCGTGGCGGAACCCGCCCGGGGTGAAGTCCATGGGTCCGGTCAGCATCCGCGTGAAGGGCAGGGTCAGGCAGTGCTCGGGCGTGACGCGATCCGACCACTTGTTGTATTCGTTGCCCAAGACCCCCTCCCGCGTGATCAGGTTGGGCCAGGTGCGCCCCTCTCCGGTCGGCTTGTAGGCCCCGTGGAAGTCCACGAGGAGTCTGTGCTCCGCGGCCTTCTTGAGCACGCGGTGGTAGAAACCCACCATGTCCTGGTCGTCGCGGTTCATGAAGTCGATCTTCACGCCCGCCACGCCCCACCTCTGATACAGGGCGAAGGCCTCGTCCATCTGCCGGTCCGCGTGGGTCCAGTGCAGCCACAGGATGAGCCGGACCCCCTTGTCCTTCGCGTAGGCGACCAGGGCCGGGATATCGATGTCCGGACTGGACCGGGTGATGTCCAGGTTCGGGTTCGGCGATCCGTCGGGCTGGAAGGGCGGACCGTACCAGTGCCAGTCCACGAGCTGGTACTCCCAGCCCATGTCCGCGGCGAAGTCGATGAAGTGCTTCATGGTCGCGGTGTTCGAGCCCACTGGGAAGTCCGCGCCCGGGGCATACCGGCCGCTCCACCACCAATCCCATGCGCACCGGCCAGGCCGGATCCAGGAGGTGTCGTCCAGGGCACAGGGCGGGTTCAGGTTGTCGATCAGGTCGGACTCGATCAGTTCGCCCGGGCTTTGGCCCAGCATGATCACCCGCCAGGGGGACTGCCATGGCCCATCCGACCTCATGCATACGGACGGATCGTCGGGACGGGGCGACAGGGCCGTGACCAGGGTGTTGGGCGAGTGGGCCACACGGGTGAGGTGCATACCCGGCCAGTCTGCCAGGTCCGCCTCGGCGATCGCCGCCCAGAGGTCGGACTCCACTTGGACCAGCAGCGGGACCCCATAGACCTCGTCCCCGCTGAGGTCGGACAACCTGGACCGCCTGAACTCGGATTCCTGGGCCGACACAAACCCGCCGTAGTTCGCGGCCCACACGGTGTGGTTGCCGGCGAACCGGAACCAGGTCCGCTCCCCGACAAGGCTGGACAGGCCGCTCCACCTCTGCTTGGGCAGCCGGTAGGCCAGGGCCACGCCGTCGTCGTACACGCGGATCACCAGGTCGAGCTTGCGCCCGGGGGCCGCGGTCTCTTCCAGGCTCAGACCCAGCTCATTGCAGCGGTTCCGGACGTGCCTGCACTTGCCGCAGACCCGCTCCCACGACTCGTCGATGGCCTTTCGAGTCTGCCGCCGGATGAGGAGATCCTGGGCAAGGGGGGGCAGATTCTGCATCTCCAGCCCGAGCGGGGAGTCCACAATCACGGGCCGTCCCCGGAACCGGACCGAGTAGTACAGGCGGCTGCCGGCCGGGTACGGTTCAAGCCGGTCCTGAGGCCCGATCCGCACCGCGACCTGACCGTCGGGCGAGAGGACTTCGATCGGCGGCCGGGCCTGGGCCCCTGCGGCCAGGACGCAGCAGACCACCATCCAACGCAGTCCCAGAGGGAGCTGTCCTGTCACGAGGGCTCCTTTCACTCCACTTCCAAGGCCACCACGGACCTGGGCGGAACGGTCACCCGCACACGGTCACCCTGCAACTGGAATCCACTGAAGGTCTTCGGCTCCACCACCGCAGGCCTGTCAAAGGTGTTGTGGCTGTTCACGGCCTCGGCCGTGAGGACCCGCCCCCTGACGACCTTGGGGACCATGCCCCTGAATTGGCAGGGTAGGTCTGCGGGCCTTCGGGGATCGAGGTTGCACAGGGTCACCAGGACCTTCCCGGCCTGGTCCTTGGAGGCCGAGACGTTCAGCGAGGGGACCTGGGTGTCGCCCTGACCGCAGGGCGGACAGGTCAACGCCGTGGGAAGCAGGGTGGCGCCCTGATGCCCCTTGTACATCTCGAAGACATGATAGGTGGGCGTCAGGACCATCCTCGGCCCGTCGGTCAGGATCATGGCCTGGAGCACGTTGATCGTCTGTGCGATGTTGCCCATCTTGACCCGGTCGCAGTGCTGGTTGAAGATGTTCAGGGTCACCCCTGCGACCAGGGCGTCGCGAAGGCTGTTCTGCTGGTACAGGAACCCCCGGTTGGTGCCCGGTTCAACGTCATGCCAGGCCCCCCACTCGTCCACGATCAAGGCGACCCTCTTGTCCGGATCGTGCTTGTCCATGACCTGCACGTGCCTGGTGATCAGCTCGTCCATGCGGAGCGCTGCCCGGAGTTGCACGAACCACTCCTGCTCGCCGAACTGGGTGGCCGAGCGGTTCTGCCCGCCCGAGCCGCAGTAGTAGTGCAGGGCCAGGCCCTGCATCTGGGGCCGCCGTCCGGACCCGGCAGCCTTCATGAGGACCTCGGTCCACAGGTAATCGGCCCCATTCGGACCGCAGGCGATCTTGGTGAGACGATTGCCGCTCAGGTCCCTGCAGTACGTGGCGAATCGCCTGTACTGGTCCGCATAGTACTCGGCCGTCATGCTCCCGCCGCAGCCCCAGTTCTCGTTGCCCACGCCCCAGTACATGATCCGCCAGGGTTTGTCCCGGCCGTTGGCCTTGCGGAGGTCGGCCATGGGGCTGATGCCGTCAAAGGTGATGTACTCCACCCAATTCCGCATCTCCTGCACGGTCCCGCTGCCCACGTTGCCGCAGATGTACGGCTGACAACCGAGCTGCTCGCAGAGGTCCATGAACTCATGGGTCCCGAAGTGGTTGTTCTCGGTCACACCCCCCCAGTGCACGTTCACGATGGTCGGACGCTTCTCGCGGGGCCCGATCCCGTCCGTCCAGTGGTAGTCGTCCGCAAAGCACCCGCCCGGCCAGCGCAGCACGGGGATCCGGATGTGCTTGAGGGCCTCCACCACGTCCGTGCGGATGCCCCGGACATGGGGGATGGGCGAGTCGAGGCCCACCCAGATACCTTCGTAGATGCACCTGCCCAGGTGCTCGGCAAAGTGACCGTAGACCTCGGGGGCGATGGTCTGCCTTCCTTGGTCAACCCGGACCACCAAGGCAGGGGTCACGGCAGGGGCCGTGGAGCGGGTCTGGGCCCAGGCCGGAGGACTGATGACCCACACCGCCAAGACCCAAGAGAGAAGGACCGTCCTCATAGGAGCCTCCCTGGTCTGTCCAAGGACCCGGCCCGGGCCCGCACCCAGGACAAGAACGCAACGCCCTGTGGGCGGCCCGGCCGCAGGCCTTTGTAGCCCCTTCTCGGGCCGTCGTCAACCGGAGACTCCAGGAGACCCCAAGGCCCGTCATGGATGCCATCTCGGTGGGCCGGGGCGGTGGTGCGGTGCAGGGGGCGGCGGTCCGTACGGGCGGCCGTGCGGACCGTGCGGGCGCAGGACCGGAGGCCGCCCGCCGGCATAGTAGTAGCCGTGGTGGTGGTATCCGTCGATCACGACGCAGCCCCCTGTGCCAATCGCGAGCAGGGCAAGCAGGATGGACAACACGAGCGTCTTCATGGCTCACACCCCTTCTCAGCTCGACCTCTGTTCTCTTCTCTTTCGCACTGAGCGACGTCCGGGCCCGGTCTGAGAGCCCCTGACGTCCGCCCTTCTACAGAGGTAAGGCCGCAGCGAAGGCGAGAGTAACGGTTAGGGGAATCCTACGGACGCCCTGGTCCACCTGAACCGGCGCGCCTAGGACACCCCATGAAGCGGGGCTGGGATCCCAGGATCACCTGTTCTTCTGCGTGATCATGGGCCAGTCGTCGGTCCTGAAGGGGACTGCGGGCAGGCCGGCCTTGTTGTAGAGGTTACACACTGGGTTGATGTCCCAGGCATAGCGCACGGCCACGGGCCTGGGGACCTTGGGCGAGGACACGAGCACGGTCTTGCCGTCGATGACTGCGTCGGCCCACACGAACCTGCGGTCCTTGCCCGCTAGGGCAAAGCCCGTGAGCCTGTCGCCCTTGGCAACGAGGCCGTCCCCCACGTGGTCGAAGGTCAGGCGCACGCCCTTGTCCGTCACCTTCATCGACCTGTACCACGGACCGGACCATTCGACCTTGCGGCCATAGGTCACGGCCAGGGCACTGAGGGCCAGGCGGCGCCCCACCTCCTGCTTGTTCCTGGGGTGGATGTCGCCTGCATCGCCAATGTCGATGGCCATGGCGATGCCGCAGTTCCGCAAGGCCTTGGTGGTCAGGGCCTGAGCCTCGCGGAGCTCCGCCCAGTCGTTGTCCCTGGGCTCCGCAGAGGTCGCCTGGTAGTTGGCCAGCGAGACGATGTGGAAGCCCATGTCCCGCACGCCGAACCGGTCCCTCCAGTCCCGGATCAGTGTCGGCAGGAGGGTCCGATACTGAAAGGCCCGGTCTGCGTTGCTCTCGCCCTGGTACCAGATCGCGCCCCGGACACCGAACGGAACCAGGGGCTCGATCATCCCGTTGTAGAGCACGGTGCAGGTGTTGGGGTTGTTGGCCGAGGCCATCGGCATGGGCCGGATCCGGGCCCAAGGGGCCGCTTCCTGCATCCGCCATGGACCGGCCAGGGCAACGGCTGCTGCCTCGTCGCCCGTGGGGTAGACCCGCATCTGCTCGGGACTGCCCACCAGTCCGCCGCCTCCGCCTGTGTCGAGCACGCGGATCGCAATGAGGTTCCGGCCCGCCTTGACCAGGTCGCCGGGGACTCGGTACACGCGCGGGGCATCCCAGCGGTCCATGGAGCCGACATTCACTCCGTTGACCCAGGTGGTATCGATGTCGTCGATGGGACCCAGGCTCAGGACGAGCTCCTTGCCCGCCCACGCCGGGGGTGCGTCGAAGGCCCTCTGGAACCACACCATGCCGTCGTACTCGGGCAGTCCGGCAGACTCCCAGGCCTTGGGCATGTCCACCTCTCTCCAAACGGCCGCATCCGTGTCCGGCCTGTGCCACCCCTTGGACGTGCCCGGGTCCTTGGCCTGGTACCACTGGTCCACGAGCCGGGCCTGTTCGCCGCCCTCCGTGGCCTTGCACAGGGCCGCGATCTGCTCGACCTGGGGTCTGAAGTCCGGCAGGGTCTTCAGTGCCCCCGAGCTGACCCAGGCCTCCGCCACGGTTCCACCCCAGGAGGTGTTGATCAGGCCGATGGGCACCCCGAGCTCCTGGTTGAGGGACCGGCCGAAGAAGTAGCCCACTGCGGAGAACCTGCCTGCGGTTGCGGGCGTGCAGGTCTCCCACCGGGACTCGACGCCGGTCATGGGCTCAAAGGCAATCCGCTTGGGGACCGTGAACAGCCGGATCTGCGCGCGGTCTGCCTGGGCGATCTCCTCTTGGGCGTTGTTGGAGGAGGCCACGGGCCACTCCATATTGGACTGGCCCGAACAGATCCACACATCGCCCACGAGCACGTCCGTGACGGTCACGGACCGCGGTCCTGAGACCGTGAGGGTGAAGGGGCCGCCCGCCTGGAACGGGCCGATCTTCGCCTGCCAGCGGCCGGTGCGATCCACCCTGGCCTGGGAGGTCTTGCCGGCCATCTGGACGGCCACCCGCTGGCCGGGCTCGGTCCAGCCCCAGACCGGGGTCTGGAGGCCCCGCTGCAGGACCATGTGGTCCGTGAACAGGGGATGGAGGAAGGGCCGGTCCGCACCGGCCTGTATGGGGCCCCCTGTTTGGGCAAAGGCAGCAGCCCATGCGCCCAACGACATGCTCACACACGTCCACACTGCGGCCCTGAAACAAGGGGTGCCAGGTCTTCGGCTCATGGTGCAACCTCCATTCATCGCCGGTGTTCGATCGATCTGTGGAGCAGCGAGGCCACGGCCCGGATGTGCTCGGGGCCTGTGCCGCAGCAGCCGCCCAGGATGTGGATGCCCTTGGCGTACATCCGCTGCAGGGCCCGGGCAAACGAGTCCGGCGTCACGGCCCACACGGCCTGGCCGTCCTCCAGTCGCGGTCTGCCTGCATTGGGCTCTGCATAGACCGGGACCTCCTTGGCGCAGGCTTGGACCGCGTGCACGAAGGCCTCGGCCAGGTCCACGTACTGGTCCAGCGTGGCGGTGCCACAGTTGAAGCCCACTGCGTCCACGCCCAGGCCGACCAGTGTGGATACCGCGGTCTGGACATCCACGCCCATGATGGTGCGGTACCCCTTGGCCGTGGCCTCAAAGGCCATGGAGGCCAGAACCGGCAGGTCGCACACGGTCCGGACCACCTCGACCGCCGCAGCAGCCTCGTCCAGGGCGGTCATGGTCTCGATGATGAACCCGTCCACGCCGCCGGCCTTCAGGGCCTTGGCTTGGGCTGCGAAGGCCGAGCGCAGCCGGTCCGGCGAGAGCGTGCCCAGGGGCTCCAGGAACTCGCCGCACGACCCAATGTCACCCAGGACGTACCGGTCCGGGCCTGCAGCCTGCCTGGCGATCCGTGCGCCGGCCTCGTTGATCGCTGCGCACCGATCCGCAAGGTCGTGCCTGGCCAGGGTGATGGGATTGGCCCCGAGGGTGTTGGTCAGGATCGCGTCGGCCCCGGCCTGGACGTAGTCGGCGTGGATGGCCTGGACCGCAGAGGGGTTCTCCAGGTTGAGGCAGTCCGTGCCCCTGGTCACCACCACCTGTCTGGCCATGAGCTGACTGCCCATGCCCCCGTCCAGGAGGAGCAACGGCGATCGGAGTCGGTCTTTCAGGTTCGTCTTGGTCATGGAGTAGCCCCTAATAGAAGCCAGAATCCAGAATTCAGAAGTCAGAAGGACTACTGCTCATCCACCTCGATGACGGTGTCGAAGTCCACGGGCTCGGGCCGCACAAAGTACCGGTCCCTGAACTGCTCGTTGTACGTCCTCTCCAGGAACGAGCCCAGGGTCAGCGTGGCCCACTGTATGCGCCGGCCCCGGTCATAGGCCGTGATCGAGATCCGAGACGGCACGAAGAACCCCTGCGCCACGGGCTCGTACCTCTTCAGGTCCACGCCCACACGGACCTGCCCGGCCTGGTCCAGATACTCGATCCGTGCGATCCGGCAACCCCGCCGCCCTACGCAGAGCCGCTTGGCCGGCCGGCCCGCCCCGTCGGTCCAGGTCACGACGTCCTCGCCGGCCC